>JASEHT010000115.1 GCA_030018675.1 Smithella sp. | reverse complement strand
CTTCTGCACGTCATTGACGGCAGCAGCAGCCGCTTCGAGGAGCAGATCGCCGCGGTGGAAAAAATTCTGACCGATCTGGACATCAACGACAAGCCAACGATCAGGGTACTGAACAAGTCCGACCGGGTTGCCGACAAGGAAATGCTCGGCAATCTCTGCCGCCGGCTGGATGCGGTGGCCGTTTCGGCTCTGGACAAAAAAACGCTGTTCGGATTGATGGAAAAAATAGAATCGCTGCTTTCCGACAAACACGCCTTTTCAGTTCGGTGATTTTGTGCTATTGAAAATAATATTTCTCGGTGGCCTGAATTGTCGGGACGCCTCGAAACGACAAAAATGGTCATTCCGAATCCCGATCAATCGGGACGAGGAATCTTAAATAGAAACGTTTTGAGTGTTTTTATATGAATAAATATTTCCGGCATGGCAAAGACGGCCGGAGCCTGGTTGCAGCCTCCCCAATAATGCCAGATGCAGTTTTTTCTCCAAGCGTAACCGCGAAAAGAGACCCCGGAAAAAGGAATAAAAAATGAACAAGGACTTTATTCAAATCCGCTGGCACGGGCGCGGCGGTCAGGGAGCGATAACGGCGGCCAAGATCGTCGCTGGCGCGGCCTTTGTTTCCGGCTTCGCGGGCGTGGTGACGGCCCCGACATTCGGCACGGAACGCCGGGGCGCGCCGGTCATGACCTCGCTGAAAATATCCAAAGAAAAAATCTACGATCTGTCGCCCATCGAGACACCGGACATTGTCGTTGTTCTCGACCATCTGCTGCTGAACGAGGCAGATGTTACGCACGGCCTGAAAAAGGACGGCATCATCGTTTTGAACACACCGATGGCGCACGAGACATACGATTTTAAAAATTACCGGCTGGCTACCGCCGACATTACCGCCATCTCCGTGGAAGCCGGACTGCCTCACGGTATGGTCAACACGGGCATCATCGGGTCGCTGGAAAAAGCAACCCGCCTGCTGGGGATAGACATCCTCATCAAGGGGATCGAAGAGGAATTCCGCACGCGCAAGCCGGAAAAAAATTCGCTGGCGGCGAAAATGGCTTATGAGCGCACGGAGACGGGAGACTGAAATGGGCACCAGAAATTACCGGAGAAAAACATCGCACAGCGAACACGGGCCCGGCGACGGAGGCCGAACCGGCTCCTGGCGGGTGGAACGTCCCGTTCTCGACGAAAGCCTCTGCATTCCCTGCAAGCGGAACAAAGAAGCCTGTTTCATCTGCTGGCTTTACTGCCCGGAAATTGTCGTCTCGCGGACGATACCGCCCCGGTTCGATCTCGAATACTGCAAGGGCTGCGGTATCTGCGCTGAAGAGTGCCCGACCAAAGCCATCACGATGATCGATGAAGCTCATTTTTCCGAAGAAAAAAAGGCCAAGGAGTAGCCGCCATGCATATTATTGAAGACGGAAATACCACGGCCGCCCTGGGCGTTAAACTCTGTCGCGCCAACGTGATCGCGGCCTACCCCATCACACCGCAGACGCCGCTGACGGAAAGACTTTCCGAATATGTCGAATCCGGAAAAATGAAAGCCGAATATATCCCTGTGGAGAGCGAACACTCCGCCCTGGCGGTCTGCATCGCGGCATCATCCGCGGGCGCGCGGGTTTTCACGGCCACCAGCGCCAACGGCCTTTTGTACATGCACGAACAGGTCCAGTGGGCATCCGGAGCGAGACTGCCGATCGTCATGTGCGTGGTCAACCGCGCGGTGGGCGCTCCGTGGAACGTGTGGAACGACCAGCAGGATTCCATCTCTCAGCGCGACACGGGCTGGATGCAGATTTACTGCGCCGACCACCAGCAGATTATCGACACGGTCATCAAGGCCTACTGGCTGGCGGAAAAAGCGAGCATTCCGATCATGGTCTGCTACGACGGATATATTTTATCCCACACCACCATGCCGTTTGATCTGCCTGATCAGGAAAAGGTTGATGAATTTCTGCCGCCTTTTCAGCCCGACTACGCCTTAAATCCTGATGAACCGGCCAATCTCAACACGGTGACCCTACCGGATGTCCGGATCGACACCAAAGGCCAACTGGCTCACGGCTACATGGAAATCCGCTGTCTGCTGCAGGAAGAACTGCGGACAACCCTGCAGCTCGCATCGGAAGCGGAAAAAAGATTTGCCGGAATTTTCGGCAGGGGCGGCAATCCGTATCTTGAACCCTATCGATGCGACGATGCCGACTATGTCGCCGTCGGCCTGGGATCGATTACCTACCAGTTGCGCGTCTGTGTGGATGCATTGAGAAAAGAAGGCATCAAGGTCGGCGTGATGGGCGTTCGCTATTACCGCCCCTTCCCCGACGCAGTCATTGCCGACGCGCTCAAAGGCAAGAAAGGCATTATCGTTTTTGAAAAGGCGCTCAGCTACGGCTATGAAGGCGCGCTGACCTCGGATTTGAAATCGGCGCTTTATGAACATCTGGCGGGAACCGGCGCTCTGCCGTCCGTGCAGAATTTCATTGTCGGCATCGGCGGACGGGAAATTCACACCCGTGATTTGACGGAAAATTTCAGAGCGGCAACGCAGGGCAGGGTTTCCCGGGAGCCCTCATGGATCGGGCTTAAGCTTTAGTAAGTTTGAATTTGTTTTATGCAATAAAACAAATTCATTAACGCACTTATCCCGCAGGCACGGGGCTTGCCCCGTCTCCCGGGGTTAGGAGAAGCAAATGCAGGTGAAGACAAATATTTTAAATCTACCGACTCAGGAATTCGTTCATCCCGGAACAAGGGCCTGCACGGGGTGTGGTCTTTCCATTGCCTACCGCGTGGGACTTAAAGCCCTCGGGAAAGATACGATTCTGGTCGTGCCGCCCAGCTGTCTCACCGTTTTGCAGGGGCTCTTTCCCGTGGCTTCCACAAAACTTCCCTGCCTGAATGTAACGTTCGCCTCCACGGCCGCTGCAGCCACCGGAATTCTGGCAACCTTAAAAACTCAGGGCAAGGAGCATATTACCGTCGCCGCCTGGGCGGGCGACGGCGGAACAAGCGATATCGGTCTACAGGCCTTATCCGGTGCAGCCGAGCGCGGCGATAACTTCATCTACTTCTGCTACGACAACGAAGGGTACATGAACACCGGCGTGCAGCGCTCGGGGACAACCCCCATCGGGGCCATAACGGCAAACACCCCCTTTAAGGGAAAACTACAGCAGAAAAAAGACGTGCCCGCGATTATGGCCGCGCATCATTTAAGCTATGTGGCTGCCTGTTCGGCCGCTTATCCGCTGGATCTCTACGACAAAATCAAAAGCTGCATGAATCTTCCGGGGACCAAATATTTTCATATTCATATTCCCTGCCCGCCCGGTTGGGGCTACGACCCGCGTTACGGCATTAAAATCGGCCGGCTGGCCGTGGAAACCGGATATTACGACCTCTATGAAATTGTCCACGGCAAATTCCGGCTGACCGCCGCCTCCGAAAAACTCATGGAAAAACGAAAGCTCGTGCCGGTTCGCGACTATTTCCGTGCGCAGTCACGTTTCCGGATGCTTACCGACCAGAAAATCGAAGAGATTCAGCGCCAGATCGATGCTAAGTGGGCGGGCTATTACAAGAAAGATGAATGATTTTTACACACCGTTTATCCGCCGATAGCTTTGTGCCGCGCCCATAAAAATTTCCTCCCGAATATTTTCGCTGACGTGTAGTCAAAAAATCAACACAAATCCAAATGTTGCTCCGGCGAGTTCCCGGATATCGCGCTCTGAACTTTCTCAGTCCGCTTTTGATTGACACAGCCTTTTTCTTATTATATTTTCGATCGCAGAAATATGTGATTTTTTATTATAAGCATTCATTCCCGCGATTGACGACGGCTGATGATATGATGCACGAACGGATGATGTAAATGACATTTATAAAAAAAAGGGGGCATTGGTTAACCTTTCTGTTGATGTTAGCGGTTGTGTCGGGATACTCAGCAGCGGATGTGTACGCTCTGGATATCGGCAATCTCTACAGTCCTCTCAATGACAAACGTCCGTTCCGGCCGAGCACGCGCTATATCATCCTGCACACCACCGAAGGAAGTCTTGACGGGTCATTACGCAAGGTTCACCGCTATGGCGAGGCGCATTATTTCGTTACGCCGACCGGCAAGGTGTATCGCATCATCGACCGCCGGAGAATTGCCACGCACACGGGCAGAAGCATGTGGAACGGAAAGACCACCCTGGACAATATGTCCATCGGCATTGAGGTCGTGGGTTTTCACGATAAAGACATCACGCCGGCTCAATACGCCGCGCTCAAAGAGCTTTTGCGGCAGTTGAAACGGACCTACCGCATCGGGGACGAGAATATTCTGACGCATTCCATGGTTGCTTACGGACGACCGAACCGTTTTCACTCCCAAAAACATCGCGGCCGGAAAAGATGCGGAATGATTTTATCGCATCCCGACGTGCGAAAAAAACTGGGGCTTTTAGCCGCTCCAACCCGCGATCCGGATGTAACCGCCAAGAGGCTGGTTGTCGCTGATCCCGATCTGCACCGCTTTCTTTACAAACCGCCGAGAGTGCTGGCGGCATTGGCCGCTTCCAAAGATCAGCAATCGATGGTCATCGCCAGGGGAAACAACGCCTGGCGCATTGCCCGTGACAAATATGACAGTCCGCACACGCTTTATGTTTATCCCGACGGAAGGAAGTTGCGCGGCAGTGAAATCCGTGAATGGAGCAATATCCCGGCGGGAACGCGTGTCACCTTCCTTGACGAAGACCGTGAAAGAGAGCAGGAATTTGAAGGCTTTCTGGAAATCGGTAAAGACGGAAGCACCGCGCGCGATCTGGCCGGCGACCTTTACGCCGACGCCACCACCATCTACTTTTTTCCTAGCGGACTCATCCGAACCGGCGCCGAGTTGAATGCGTCGGCTTCCCAACGCAAGCAGCTGAATAATCCTCCGAAGGGAACCCGCGTTCTCGTGGGTTACATCTACGGAGGATACGTGCAGAAAGGCCGTCCCGCGTCCCGAATCGCCGGCGCAAAATGGAATTATCCGTCAACATTCTACCGGCTGCCCAACGGACGCATCATGAGCGGCGATGAAATCGGCAAAACAAAAATTCCCACCCGGACCCTCATCTTCATGATGAAATAGAAAGCTGCAATGCCCGCAGGCAAACGTGAAGCTCGCGCTGATGGCCTATCATTATGGAGATTTTTCAAGCCATGACAAGCGTTCCTCTTGGGTAGTTTTCGACTTTTTTATCATTAAACGCCATTCAATATTTTCTTGACTTAAAAAACCATTACCCATATTATTGAGCTATCTTTTTTTAAAAACAACGATCCGGCAAACGGTTCGCTTAACAAGAAAATTTCCATCACGTGGCTACCTTTTGAGGCATCGACAGAACTTTATAAAAAAATAGATATAAAATGTCGGAATTTACAGCGATCGGGTTTTCAGTCTATTAAACCAGAGATTAAGAAAGGCAGGGTGAAAAGTATGGCGATTTTTGAGTATGGCGAGTACAGCAATGTTTATGAAGCCCCGGATAACCTGGTGGATTTTTTTGAATCCAGTGCGGCGAAATACGCGAACAACGCGTTTATCGGAGAAAAAGACAGCGCCGGCGTTTACCAGTGGGTTACCTACGGTCAAATTGCCAAGAGAGTGGATAATTTGAGAGCGGGACTCGCCGCAATAGGCGTGGGCGTCGGAGATACGGTGGGTATTATCGCGAATAACCGCAAGGAATGGTTAATCGGAGAGATTGCCACTCAGGGACTGGGCGCCGCGTATGTGCCCATGTATGAAAAAGAACTGGTCTCGATGTGGAAATACATCATCAACGACGCCGAGATAAAAGTCCTGCTCGTTTCCCGCAATGATATTCTGGAGAAGATTAAAAATTTCCCCGCTGAAATTCCCACGCTCAAGAAAATTATTGTCATTGAAGGCACAGGGGAAAACACCATGACAGCGCTGGAGCAGAAAGGTGCAGCGAAACCGGTGCCGTCCCGCAAACCGAAACACTCCGAGGTCGCCGTCCTGATTTACACATCC
This sequence comes from Smithella sp., assembly GCA_030018675.1. Lineage (GTDB taxonomy): Bacteria > Desulfobacterota > Syntrophia > Syntrophales > Smithellaceae > Smithella. The sequence goes on along the minus strand of JASEHT010000115.1, from coordinate 1,320 downwards.
GGCACGACCGGAGAGCCGAAAGGCGTCTTGTTGTCTCACGGCAATCTGGCGGAAAACGTCAAAGCCGGTCTGGCCTGGTTTCCCAATCTGACGCAAGAAAGCCGGTGCATTTCCATGTTACCTTGGGCGCACTCTTTCGGCATCACGGCCGACCTGCATGCGTTTATTCTCAAGGGAGCGTCCATCGGCATCATGGGTTCCGTAGAAACGCTCATCGATGACCTGCAAAAAGTTCAGCCCACTTTTCTAATAACGGTGCCCCGCATTTTCAACCGGGTCTATAACGGCGTATGGGCTAAAATGAGAGAAGAGGGCGGCTTGAAATTGAAGCTTTTTGAAGCGGCGGTCGCGGCGGCAAAAACCAAACGGGAAACAGGAAAGGCCGGTTTGAAATATAAGATTCTGGATAAAATCGTTCTGGCCAAAATCCGCGCGCGTTTCGGCGGACGTCTGGAAAACGCTGTCACCGGCAGCGCGCCCATGAACGTGGAAATCGCCAAGTTCTTCATTGATATCGGCATCCCCACCTACGACGCGTACGGTCTGAGCGAGACCTCTCCGGCCATTACCATCAACTCACCGCTCATGGGCAACCGTCTGGGGACGGTCGGCAAGCCGATTAACAAAACAAAAGTCGTTATTGACCGCTCAAGAACAGGTGCGGAGGGGGATGACGGCGAAATCATCTGTTTCGGTCCGCAGTGCATGATCGGCTATCACAAGAAACCGGAGCAGACCAAAGAGGTTATCGTCGAGCGGGATGGCATGCGCGGCGTCCGCACGGGCGACCGGGGACGGCTGGATGATGACGGGTTCCTGTATATCACCGGACGGTTCAAGGAAGAATACAAACTGTCCAACGGTAAGTATATCCACCCGGACACCATCGAACGCGAGATGAAGATACTGCCCTGGGTTCTAAACGCTGTCGTCACGGGCGCCGGACATGAATACAATGTGGCGTTGATCGTGCCGGATATGACGGTGCTGAAACGGGTGGCGGAAGAGATGGGCTTATCGGTTGATCCCGCGACCATTTTCGATCCGTCCAGCGCCGAAGGCCGTAAACTGGAGGAACTGCTGACCATCGAAGTTCAAAATCATCTCAAAAAAATTGTGGGGTCCTACGAGATTCCCAAGAAGTTCGCGTTCATCAAGGAAGATTTCTCGCTGGACAACGGAATGCTGACGCAGACGATGAAACTCAAACGCAAAGTGGTCATGGATAAATACGGAGACATGCTGGAGAAGCTTTACAAAGCATAATATCTGACGGTTTTATTTAGACGAGGACGGCGTCATTCACTGAAGTGAATGACG
>JASEHT010000114.1 GCA_030018675.1 Smithella sp. | reverse complement strand
GTTTTGAGATGGACGAGATGCTGGATAGGTATCCGCAGACTATATTTTCCTGCAAATACTACCACGAAATCATCACCACCGGTAAAATGATGGGCAGGACATTCGGCTGGCAGGAATGCCCTTCTGTTACCGAGGCCTTGGACAAAAGAGCCAACCGTCCGCGACGTCTGATTCACTTTGCCCGCTGGGCATCGGATTTAAAAACCGTTCATCGCTGCTGCACGTCGGCAACGCGCGATTGCTCCACCTGCAAGGACGGCGCAGCCCACATGAGCTGGGTGATGGTCAACAAACGCGAACACCTGAAATCCGCCAAAGATTTGCAGAACTGGATCGAAGTTTATGAAATGTTTGCAAAACTTTATCGCTTTATTCCGTGGTAATCCCCCGCAATATTTGATATAGAAATCTGCGTTTTCAGCATTTCCGGTGTTTTCTCTTTAGGAAATGTTACGAGATGTGTCATTCCGAATCCCGATTTGTCGGGGGTGAGGAATCTTGAAGACGATAATATTATGACTTCTCCCTTCGGTCGAAGTGACATAAATCTTCTCGCGGAGTACGATCCCGCGCATGCGGGACTTCGAAATAATAAACAAAATATTGGAAAGTCATGGGTTTGAAGAAAACATTAATATTGGGCTATGACGCAGTTTCCTCTCTGGGCACTGAACTAGAAACCCAGTGGCAAAGAGCCGCCGCGGGGGAAAGTGGCGTCGGTCCCCTGACAAGATTTGCTCTCAGTGACGATTTTCCGGTCAGAGTGGCCGGTGAAGTGCCGGAAATTGATTCCGGTCCTTATCCTTTTTTACAGCCGCGCGAAATGGCGCACTGGACGTCGCCGATTTTTAGATATGCTTTATTGGTTGTGCATCGGGCGCTTCAGCGCAGCGGCATTGAGATAACTCCGGACATAGCCCCGCGTGTGGCCGTGACCTTCAGTTCCGCGGTAGGGGGACTGGATGCCGTGTTACAGGCGGATCGACTGATGGTGTCTCAGGGTAAACTTCCTCATCCTTTCACCAACCCCAATTCCTGCATCAATATGGTCGGAGGCAAGGTTTCCATTATGTCCAAAGCCACCGGACCGATTTGTTCAACGATCACGGCCTGTGCGACCGGCGTGACCTCGCTGATCATGGGGGAAATGCTGCTTCAGAGAAACATGGCCGATGTGGTCATCGGCGGCGCGGTGGATTTTCCTCTGGTGGAGCCGATTGTGGCGGGATTTGTCACGATGAACGGCGCTTACCGACCGAAAGAGGGACAACCCGGGGAACCGCCCGAAAAAACAAGCCGACCGTTTTCAGTGAACCGGCGCGGCTTTGTTGTTTCGGAAGGCGCCGGTTGTGTCATTCTCACGACGGATGAATTTGCCAAAGCCCACGGCCTGAAATCCAATATTGAGCTTGCCGGTTGGTCGATGACGTCGGATGCCAGCCATTTTGTCGCGCCGAATCTGGCCACCGTGCAAAGATGTATCGAAGAAAGTATAACAAACGCCGGATTAAAAGCAAAAGATGTGAACGCCGTTAATGCGCACGCCACGTCCACAAAAGTCGGTGACAAGGTGGAAGCGGATGCTCTGCGTAATATTTTCGGCAAACATATTCCGCCGGTATCGGCGAATAAATCCCAAATGGGACACGCGATGGGAGCGTCCAGCGCGATTGAAACCATCCTGGCGATGGAAGGCATGCATAAAGAAACATTGCTGCCGACGATTAACTATCTTCCCGATCAAGACATTGAAATTGATTGTGTCGCCGAGGGTGCCAGAAAATTAAAACAGGAATTTGTGCTGAAAAACGCGTTTGGTTTCGGCGGGTGCAATTCCTGTATCCTTTTGCGCAGAACGGGATAAAAAAATGCGAGCTCCGAAAAACAGAAAGGTATTCGTCGTCGGTTACGGCGCGGCCACACCGCTGGGCAGCACGTTTGAAAAAACGTGGAAGCGGGCCGTTAAGGGCGAAGCGGGATTCCGAAAGGTCACCCGCTGTAAGGTGGAATCAGCCTGTGACGTTGTCGGCGAAATACCGGACTGGTACCCGCTGGAACTTGATTTCACCGACGCCAAGGAAGTGTACAACTGGAACGCGGGGTTTGTCATTCTGACCATGGCGGTTTGCAAGGAGGCGCTGCTCAATGCGGGAATTACGGTTGACGCGCAGATTGCGCCGCGGATGGCCTGCTTAATCGGTTCCGCACTCAATGGAGCGGACGCATTCCGCATCGCCGTGCACGATCTGGAACACCGCGGCGCGCTTCGGGTCAGCCCGTATCTGCTTCCGAATTTGTGCGCGAACCTTCCCTCCGGCAAGGCGGGGATGCTGCTGAAATTCACCGGTCCGATATTTTCACCGCAGGGTGCCTGCGCTTCGGGCAATCATGCCATCGGGATCGGGGCGCGGATGATCCGCGACGGTGACTGCGATTTTGCGCTGGCCGGCGGCGCGGACACGCCGATTTTGCCGGAACTGATTCACGGTTTCGCCAATATGAACGCGACCGTCAAGGTCACACCCAAAGACCGTGCTTATGAAAATCCGGCGCTGGCCTCCCGTCCGTTCAGTATCGACCGCAAAGGATTCGTTCTTTCGGAAGGCGCGGGTGTTGTTGTTCTGGCGGCGGATGAAGCCATCAAGGCTTACGGCCTTAAACCCAAAGCGGAAGTTTTAGGAATCGGGTGGACATCGGATGCTCATCACTATACCAGCCCCAACATGCCGACCATTATCCGTGCCATCAGGGAAACAATCGATGATGCCGGCCTGAAGCTCGAAGATATTCAGTATATCAACGCGCACGGTACTTCCACCCCCAAAGGAGACAGCACGGAAGTCAAGTGCTTGCGGGACGTGTTCGGCAAAAAACTGGAAAAGATTCCCGTCTCATCGAACAAATCACAACTCGGGCACACGCTGGGCGCAACCGCGGCCATCGAAGCGGCTCTGACCATCGAAGGAATGCGAAAGGGAATTATTCTGCCGACCATCAATCATGAACCGGATCCCGATTTTTCCGATATCGATGTCGTGCCCAATGAAGCGCGCCGGCATAAATATGAAATTGCTCTTTCCAACGCGTTCGGATTCGGCGGAACCAACTGCTGTGTCATCTTCAGAGGAGTTTAGAATGAAGCCCAAACCTTTTAAACCGGAAATTTACAATCATGATGAACGTTATGTCCGCGACCTGACGACCGGCCTTGTCTGGCATCGTTCAACCTACAGGGTGTTGTATATCGATACCGACCGTTCGCAGGTGGTGTATCATTCCAATTACCTGCGATATTTCGAGTTCGGCCGGACGTCGCTGATGCGCGATATTGCCTATCCGTACAAGGAAATTGAAGACAGCGGTTATGTTTATCCGATTTATGAGATGGGCGTCAGTTATTATCAGCCGCTCTATTATGATGACGTAATGTATATTCACACGCGTCCGGTCAATCTGGAACGGGTGCGCTTGCAGTTTGATTATCTCGTCACGCACTCGGAAAAAGGGCAGATCATCTGCACCGGTTTTACAAAGCATTGCGCTTTGAATCAATCAGGCACGCCCGTGGCCGTCGATCAGAAAACGGTTCAAGTATGGAAATCGTTTCCGGTTTAAATCAGAAGAAGCGCTACCTTTCTGATATGGAAGTGCATCCTTACCTTCGGGATCATTATTGGGAAGGCAAGGTCATTCTGCCTGCCGTGGAAGCGCTCATCATCTTGGCACGCGCGGTTAAAATAAATTGCCCGCAATTAGCGATAAACCGCCTGAAGCACGCAAGCTTTTCACGATTTTTAAATATTGCGCCGGCAACCGGCTGCCTGCCGCTATTGATAGATATGGAAGGCTCAGCCGACGGCGGAATGATCGCATCTCTTGTGACGTCGATTAAATCCCGAACGTCCGATATCCGTCGCGAAGTTGAGCATGCGAATGTGAAATTTTCTGCGTTTGAATTCTCCGAATATGATACGCTTCCTTCTCAGAAAGTGAACAAATTGGAAGGTGATTGCATCAGCGTGCCCGCGAGCACGATTTATCGTGATCTGGTTCCTTTCGGAAAGGCTTATCAAAACATAGTCGGAGATTTGTCGGTTTCGCCCGAGGGGGCGCTGGCCTATGTTTCCGGCGGAGGCGGCGAGGCCGATGATGATCTGCTGGGGTCTCCTTTCCCGCTTGATGCCGTATTCCATGCGGCCTGTATCTGGGGGCAGCGCTTTGCAGACAGGGTGTGTTTGCCTGTCGGATTTGAAGAAAGAATTGTTTGTCGGAAAACGAAAAAAGGTGAAGCGTATCTGGCGCGAATTATGCCGGTTAGCGTGACGCAAGAGATGTTGATGTTCGATGCGTGGATTTATAAAGATGATGTATTATGTGAAAAGATCAACGGTATTCAAATGAAGGACGTCACGAAAGGGAGGATACGCCCTCCGGATTGGATTCGATTGTGACGTATAAAAAGTTAAACATGAGAGGTCTATGGGAGCAGCAACACTAATTTTTCTAATAGCCTATCTGGCCGGTTCCGTCAATTTCGCCATTATATTCTTTAAGCTGACAGGCAGGGAAGATCCCCGTCTGAATTTCAGCGGAAACGCAGGAACCACCAATGTTTACCGCCAGGCCGGCCTGTTATGGGCGACGGTTATTTTTTTGCTGGATATAGGCCGGGCCATGGCTGTTGCGTTGATGGCGATTTATTTTTTGAACCCGTCCTTAACGGCCTGGGCCGCTTTTTTTCTCGTATTGGGAAACAGCTTCCCGTGTTTTCACGATTTTCGCGGCGGCAAAGGCGTTGCAAATTATCTGGGTTTCACCATCATGGTTGCGCCATGGGCGGCGTTGGCTTCCGCTTTGATCTGGGTTATTGTTTACGGGGCAGTGCGGGTCACGTTTATCGCTTCTTTTTTCATGGTATTTACTCTGGCTTGCGGACAGGCTTATCATCTTCAATGGGCATCAGGCGCGATAACAGGATCAATAGCGGCATGCCTGCTTATTCTGTTCAATCATAGAGAAAACATAACAAAATATCGCGCATCGAAAAAAGAAGTGTCCCGTCAGGATGTATAACGGGGAAAGCTGAATATTGTCGAAAAGCTTTAAGGATGCATTCCGACTATTAATTGTCCAGAATCCCCCTGAACATTTTAAATAAAAATAATTGACGTAATCTCCGGCATTGTTTATATTAACATCGTCATCGGGGCACAGCGCAATATTAGAAAATCACTTATCAAGTTACATTCTTCAATTCAATATTGCCCGTTATAACAAACACTTTTGTCGTCTGTAATATTAACGCAAAGGTATTGAAAATACTGATTTGAAACGTAATATACAATTTTGTCCGAAATTGAAGAAAAACACGCGAAACAAGGAAGGAGAAGAATATGAAAATAAATGAGGTGGAATGCCTTGAAAAATGGAGTTCCATGGCGGCATCAAGCAGTCTGGTGGACTCTTCTTTGTATGCCAAGTATGATGTAAAAAGGGGATTACGCGACGTCAAAGGCAAGGGGGTTCTTGCCGGACTGACGCAAATCGGCGAGGTGCAGGCTCATACGCAGATAGGAGATGATGAATTAGAACTCGGGCCGGGATGTCTGATATACCGTGGCATTGATATAACGGAAATTGTATCAGGCTTTGTCGCGGACAAGCGCAGTGGTTTTGAAGAAACATGTTATCTTCTGCTTTTCGGCGAGCTTCCCGACAAGGAGGAACTGGAACGCTTTCAAAAACTGCTGGTTTCGTACCGTTCCTTGCCCGATGATTTTATTCACGACTCCATGCTCAAACTTCCGAGCCGGGATATTATGAATGCCATTTCCCAGAGCATCTTATCGATGTATGTTTTGGATGAGCGGGCCGAGGATATCGAAATCCCGAATGTGCTCAGGCAATGCATCAAACTGATCGCGGTTTTTCCGTTACTGCTGGTGTATTGCTATCAGGCATTTGCCTACCGCTACGGTAATAAAAGTCTGGTCATCCATAATCCCGGCAGGCAGTTATCGACCGCCGGAAATTTTCTGCATATGCTCAGAGATGACAGCAAATTCACGGCGCTGGAACAGAAGATCCTGGATTTGGCTCTGGTTCTGCACGCGGAGCACGGCGGCGGGAATAATTCGTCCTTTACGGTGCATGTGGTTACATCTAGCGGCACCGATACGTATTCAGCCATAGCCGCGGCCATGGGATCGCTCAAAGGGCCGCGTCACGGCGGGGCCAACATTAAGGTTGTGCAGATGTTTGAAGATCTGAAACAACATGTTTCCAAGTGGGATGACGATCGTCAGATAGAAGATTATCTGATGAAACTTCTTAACAGGGAAGCGTTTGATAGAGCCGGTCTGATTTACGGTGTCGGTCACGCGGTTTATTCGGTTTCCGATCCGCGCACGTTGGTTTTAAGAGAATATGTGGCGAAACTGGCCCAGGAAAAAGGACTTTCCGAGGAAATGGAACTCTACGAAAGAGTGGAGAGAATAGCCCCCGAAATTATCGGACATGAACGGAAAATGTACAAAGGCGTCAGCGCCAACGTTGATTTCTATTCGGGATTTCTTTATCGGCTTCTCGATATTCCACCCGAGTTGTACACGCCGCTTTTCGCCATGGCAAGAATTGCCGGCTGGAGCGCGCACCGCATCGAAGAGCTGGCCAACGGCGGGAAAATCATCCGTCCGGCATACAAAAGCGTGACACCGCGCCGACATTATGTTTCCATTAAGAACAGATAGCGGATCGTTCTGCTGAAGCGAAATCCATAATCCGGCAATGAAAGCAGCCGCTTTACGTTGCCGGATTATTTTTTTGGAATTCGTGAAAATGAAATATCCGTTGACGATTTTTCGTTGTGTGTTGTGCCGGAATGCCCGGAATGCAAGGGGTGCCGGATCAGCTTGCGTTACAATGAATCGTTAAGTCTTTGTTGATATTCTTCAAGCGTGAAGCTGTATTCCTGTGTGCCATAGGTTTCCACGGCGTAGGAAGCCGAGACGCTGCCCATTTTCGCGCTCTCAACAATATCCTTGCCCCGAACCAGACCGCTCAACAGACCTCCTCTGTAGGCGTCTCCGGCACCCGTCGGGTCGACCACTTTTTTTAACTTGAACGCGGTAATGGATATTTCGCTTTCCAGCGTGGAAACCTGCGAACCCAGTTCCCCCAGCGTGGTGATAATGGTCCCGGCCATTTTCAGCAGCGAAGTTTTATTCAAACCGGTTTTGCTGATGACGAGACTGAGTTCATAATCGTTGACAATCAGTATCCGGCATCCTTCGATCGCCTCAATCAGATCGTTCTTATCCCACATCGGCAGGGATTGTCCGGGATCCAGAATATAATCGATGCCCCCGGCTTTGCAGGCACGCGGATATTCCACCATGTCGTCGAAATTGCCGGGCGAGACAATGACGATTGTTTC
>JASEHT010000113.1 GCA_030018675.1 Smithella sp. | reverse complement strand
CGGATCGGATCTTCTTCGCCGATAACCAACTCACCCGGTTTGAATTTTCTGACCAGGGACTGTGAAATAAGGAATTTAATTTTTTCCGCAGAGACGCCCTGAAACAAAACAATGTCTTTTATTATCCCGTCAATATCCATTTAAAAAATATTCTCCCGCGTTGATTCAGATCAATGAAATCAAATGCATCTGCTTGTATAAAAAAACCAAGTTTCGTTGTTTTTTACCATAGACAAACCGGAGAAACAAAATAAATTATTCATAACGAGAAATAAAAATGAGCCATTCAGAATTTGTAAAACATGCAGATGACAAGAATTTCGATACATTGGTTTTAAAGGGAGCAAACCTGACGCTGGTGGATTTCTGGGCGCCCTGGTGCGGGCCCTGCCGGGCAATCGGACCGATTCTGGAGGAAATTGCGGGCGAGTACCAGGATAAGATCAGTGTGGTCAAGGTGAATGTGGATGATAATCAGGCAACAGCGTCTAGGTATAATGTCAGAAGTATTCCGACACTGATTTTTGTGAAAAACGGTCAAGTTAGGGAAACTCATATCGGGTTGTTGTCTAAAAATCAATTGGCCGCAATCATTGAAAAAAACTTGAATTAAAAGGCGGAAAGGGAAGACGGTCCGGCCGTTTTCCCTGATGCAAAAAAAGGTTGTAATGTCCGATCTATTATTTTTTCTGCTCATGCTGACCGGGTAGTTTATCGTGCCGGCGAGGCTATTGCCGCGTCTGGGTATTTCCACCTGAATTTATGTCATCCTGCCCGGTCAGAGACAGGGGAAAAGCAAAATCGTTAAAACAAGACAAAAAATAATCGTTATGCAGGTCACGATTGGATCAAGAATCAAAAATCCTTCTTGATTATCCGTGTTTCAAAAAGTCTTTGCGTGTTGTGAAAAAAAATCAGCTATGGTAAGTCAAGTCTCGTTTTATAAACAACAAACGGGTCAGGACATTATTATGCGTCATATTGTAAACAACATTCACGCTCATATGCCTTATCATCTGCTGGCGCGTCACTTGGAAAGAATTCTTGAGGAGAAACTTAATCTTGAAATTTATTTTCATCATTACGCGCTGCAGAATCTGGATAAGACTCGATGCATTGAAATGGCCAAGCGTTTAACGGATGCGGGGCTGAAAATAACGTTTCACGCGCCTTTCATGGATTTGCGTCCGGGGGCGCTGGATGAAAAAATCCGGCGGGCGAGCGTTGACCGAATGAAGGAGGCTTTTAGCCTGGCTCGTTATTTCAACCCCATCAAAATAGTCTGTCATCCTTGTTTTGATGAGCGCTACTATGTTTTCGGTGAAGATTTATGGCTGGAATCCAGCGTTAAAACCTGGAAAGAGTTAATCCCGTTGGCCGAGAAGTACAAAACGGTCATCGCTTTGGAAAACACGTATGAGCAAAATCCCGACATGTTGCGACGTTTATTCGATACGCTGTCTTCGGAAAGCATCTGCTTTTGCTTCGACGCGGGACACTTCAATGTCTTTTCTTATGAGCCGTTAAATGTGTGGCTCAAGACCCTGGGGAAATACCTGGGACATCTGCATTTACATGATAATTTCGGGCAAAGTGATGAACATCTGCCGGTGGGGAAGGGCACTTTCCCTTTTGAAGAATTATTTGCCGCGCTCAAAAAAATGCGTTTCAGTCCGACAATGACATTGGAAGCGCACAATCCGGAAAATCTCTGGAAATCGATCAGGAATATTGACCGTTTGGGTCTGTTTTATTTATAAAATCATAGATCGTTTCGGAAGGATGCAAGGTGCTCCGTTATATCGCCAAAAGAATATTATTTATGATCCCGCTTCTGCTGGGAATCACCATCATCTGTTTTTTTGTGATGCGTCTGGCACCCGGTTCCCCCACTGATCTGCAGACCGAAATGAATCCGAGAGCGTCGCAGGAAATGAAGGAGCGGCTGAACGCTTTATATGAACTGGATAAGCCGATTCATGTTCAATACGGGTCGTGGCTGAAAAAAATCAGCCGGGGCGATCTCGGGACATCTTTTTCTTCGGATCACCGCCCGGTCGCCGATAAGATCATGGAGCGTCTTCCTATTACGATTCTGATTAATTTTTTATCCCTTTTCATCATCATTGCCGTTGCCGTTCCCATCGGCGTGCTTTCCGCGGTCCACAAAGATTCGCTTTTCGACAAGGTGACAACGGTGGTTGTTTTCATCGGGTTTGCCGTGCCCACGTTCTGGCTGGCTTTGCTGCTGATGATTTTTTTCGGTATTCATCTCGGGTGGCTGCCGATTTCCGGACTGCGTTCGCTCAATTATGAATATCTCGGCGCCTGGGATCGGCTTGTAGATTTGGCGAAACATCTGATTTTGCCTGTGTTTGTTTCGGCCTTCGGCGGACTGGCGGGGCTTTCCCGGTACATGAGGGCGAATATGCTGGAGGTCATCAGGCAGGATTACATCATGACTGCGCGCGCCAAAGGTTTGAGTGAAAGACAGGTCATTTACAAGCACGCGCTCCGCAACGCGCTTTTACCGGCGATAACGATTCTGGGTCTTTCCATCCCCGGACTCATCGGCGGCAGTGTAATTTTCGAAACGATTTTCGCCATTCCCGGCATGGGGCAACTGTTTTATATGTCGGTGATGGCCAGAGATTATCCGACGGTGATGGGAATTTTGCTGATCGGCGCTATATTAACGCTGGTGGGTAACCTGATTGCGGATGTGGCTTACGCGGTGGCGGATCCACGTATCAGAATATCGTAAATGCGATGAAAGTTTAAAACAATGCAAGCATGGGAATCGGTATATAAAAACAAGTTGATGTTGACCGGCAGCGGGATTGTTTTATTGCTCATGGTTGTTTCCATGCTCGCTCCCTGGCTCGCGCCGTTCGATCCCGGACAAATCAATTTAAACAATGTTCTGGCGCCGCCGTCGGCGGATCATCTTTTCGGCACCGACCCGCTGGGACGCGATGTGTTTTCCCGCATGATTTACGGCGCGAGAATTTCGTTGAAGGTCGGTTTTGTGGCGACGGGCCTCGCTATCCTCATCGGGACGGTTCTTGGCGCCGTGTCAGGGTACTATGGCGGCTGGATTGATTCCGTGATTATGCGGTTTGTGGATATCATGTTATGTTTCCCGACGTTTTTTCTCATCTTGGCCGTGATCGCTTTTCTGGAGCCTTCCATCTGGAATATCATGATTGTTATCGGACTGACCGGCTGGATGGGCGTCACACGATTGGTGCGGGCTGATTTTATTTCCCTGAAAGAACGGGATTTCGTCAACGCCGCCAGAGCCATCGGAGCAAGCGATATCCGCATTATTTTCATGCACATCCTGCCAAATTCCATGGCTTCAATTTTAGTGGCGGCGACGTTGGGTGTTGCCGGAGCCATCCTGACCGAATCGGCATTGAGTTTTCTGGGTATCGGGGTTCAGCCTCCCACCCCCAGCTGGGGTAATATCCTGACGGCCGGCAAGGATAACATAGATATCGCCTGGTGGCTTTCGCTTTATCCGGGATTGGCTATTTTGATCACCGTGGTCGGTTACAACCTTCTGGGAGAAGGCATAAGAGATTTGTTCGATCCGCGGCTTAAGAAATGAAACAACCGGCTTGAGGTTTGTTCATCCTTGATTAAATCCAAAAAATATAATAGGAATCAGCACGTTTAATTTAAAGAAGGAGAAGGAGTTTTATGCCGAACAAGGTGAATGTCGAATCAATCAGCCATGATAAACGCATTATAGCGCGCAAGATTTTACAGGGAGAAATATCCGAAAAAGATTTGCAGGCTACGTTAAAGAAACTTCCTGACGTTTCCGAAAACGCGGAGGAAGTCACGCTTGAGGAAAAAGAAAAATAATCTGTCATGTTTATTGATTCCCACGCTCATTTGGAAATGAAAGAATTTGAGCCCGACCGTGACGAGGTGATCATACGCGCGGGAGAGCAGGGAGTCGATATGATTGTAACCGTTGGAACGAATCTGACCCTGAGCCGCAAAGCAGTGGCCATCGCCCGAAAATACGCAAACGTTTACGCTACCGTCGGCGTCCATCCCCATGATGTCGAGAAAACAACCGCTGAAACTTTTGATGCGCTTAAAGAGCTCGCGGAGAAAAACAGGCAGGACGTCGTCGCCTATGGCGAAATAGGATTGGATTTTTTCCGTAATATTTCCCCGCAAAAAAAACAACTGGAAGCTTTCGCCCGTCAGCTCGAACTGGCGGAGGAACTCAATCTGCCTGTCATTATTCACGACCGTGAAGCGCATCAGCAAACCCTCGCCATTGTTAGGGAATCCGGCGTCCGCCGCGGGGTGTTTCATTGTTTTTCCGGTGATTTTAAAATGGCAAAACAATGCATGGATATGGGATTTTACATTTCCGTTCCCGGTGTGGTGACGTTTGACAAGGCCAAAACCATTCAGGATGTGGCTGCGCGGGTGCCGATGTCTTCGTTACTTCTGGAGACCGATGCCCCGTATCTTGCCCCCATTCCGCACCGCGGTAAAAGAAACGAACCGTCATTTGTTGTTCACACCGCGAAAAAAATAGCGGAAATAAGAAATATCCCCCTGGAGGAAGTGGCGCGGGTGACGTCCATGAACGCTGTAAACCTTTTTAATCCGAAGAAATCTTCCGTGCATTAACAGTTTTTTAAATGAAAAAAGAAAGAAAAAAAGCGGTGGTTCTTTTAAGCGGCGGCATTGATTCCGCGACGACGCTGGCTATTGCCATGGAAAAGGGTTTTGATGTTTACGCGCTGAGCTTTCGTTACGGACAACGTCACGCGGTTGAACTCAAGGCGGCCAAAAGAACCGCTAAAAAGCTTGGCGTCAAAAAACATCTGATTCTTGATCTTGATTTACGCAAAATAGGCGGATCCGCTTTAACCGATGATATTGCCGTGCCGAAGAACAGAAACGCTGATGAAATGAACAAGAAGATTCCGGCGACCTATGTCCCGGCGCGTAATACCATCTTTCTCTCTTACGCTCTAGCGTGGGCGGAAGTTCTGAAGGCGAGCGATATTTTTATCGGGGTCAATATTTTGGACTACAGCGGCTATCCCGATTGTCGTCCCGAATACATTGCCGCGTATCAGAAGATGGCCCATCTGGCGACAAAAGCCGGAACGCAGGATAAAAATAAAATAAAAATTCACACACCGCTCATCAGGATGAGCAAAGCGCAGATTATCCGGAAGGGAAGGGACCTGGGCGTGGATTACGGTCTGACCCACAGCTGCTATGATCCCGGGGTGTCCGGCGCGGCATGCGGTAAATGCGATTCCTGCCTTCTGCGACTGAAGGGTTTTAAAGAAGCCGGCCTAATGGATCCCGTAAAATATTCAAAATAAGGATGGATTTGAGTTATTCCGTTAAAGAAATATTTTATTCGATTCAGGGGGAGGGATTTTATACCGGACGCCCGGCGGTGTTCTGCCGTTTTTCCGGCTGTAATTTATGGTCGGGAAAAGCATCCGACCGTGAAGAGGCAATCTGCAAATTCTGCGACACGGATTTCGTGGGTTGCGATGGCGAAGGCGGCGGACAATACGCAACAGCCGAACGGCTTGTAGAAAAAATAGAAAAAATCCGTCCCAATAAAAAAGTATTAAAACCGTTTGTGGTCTTAACCGGCGGCGAGCCTTTATTGCAGGTGGATGAAACAATACTCTCTTTGCTTCATCAAAAAGGCTGGGAAGTGGCGGTGGAAACTAACGGCACCATTGTGCCGCCGGAAGGCATTGATTGGCTTTGTGTCAGCCCCAAACCCGGCGCGGAATTGATTGCGCGTTCGGGTCAGGAGTTAAAACTGATTTTCCCTCAGCCGGGCGCGGAACCGGAAATATTCGAGAACTTGGATTTTCAGTATTTCTTTCTACAGCCCTTGGATTCACTGGAACTTGAAAAAAATACAAAAATGGCGTTGGAACATGTTCTGTCTCATCCGAACTGGCGATTGAGTTTGCAGACGCATAAAATATTGGGAATCAAATAGGTGGACAAGAATGGAAATTTTCAGGGTGTTTAAATTTGACGCGGCGCATTATTTGCCCAACGTCGGCGAGGGACACAAATGTTCGCGTATGCACGGACATTCCTTCCGGGTCGAAATTCATGTCAGCGGAGAGGTCGATCCCCGTTCGGGCTGGGTGATGGATTTTGCTGATATTGTCAAAGCCTTCCAACCGCTGGAGGAACAGTTGGATCATAAATGTTTAAATAAAGTTGAAGGTCTGGAAAATCCCACATCTGAAAATATCGCCCGATGGATATGGAGTCGTCTTTATCCCGTGTTGCCGCAGTTGAACAAAATTGTTGTGCAGGAAGGAACGGAATCGGGCTGCATCTACCGGGGCGAGACATAATAGCATGAATGTTTCCCACGGGAATTATTTGTCGACACTCTGCAAATAATGTTTGTGATTTCTTCGTAAATCCTTTCTGTTCCACTGTTTTGATTGAAAAATGCCGTATTAAATGATAGTTCCTTGTAAAATACGGTGCGTAAAAAAATGGATCAAAAAACAATCCAGAAAATCAAAAACGATCGGCAGTGCAGTCTGCTGGAAGAATTATTGCGTGAAAAAGCCTCCGTTCTAACGCGTGCCGGCTGGGCTGTGGAGGATGTCTTGGATAAGCTCGCCCGTCTGGAAAGGGACATTGAAAAGAAAATAACTTCTCTGAATGCTTCGGCAAAAATTAATGATGGTTCGGCGCTGTTGCGACAGAAAGAAAATTTATGTGAAGAAATAAATTGTCAAATTGATGAATACAACAGTTTCTGCCGGAAAGCTCATCTGCAATACTATTATCTGATCGTTACGCGCGAGGCCCTCGGGTTGAGACGTCACGAAATGGTTCAGAAGATATACCGGATTCCGGAAAAGAAAAAAAGGATCAAAGTATTTCATGGATAGATACAAGAAGCCGCGGATGCGGATGGTGGAAACGCAGATCAAGGCGCGCGGCATAACCGATAGCCGGGTATTGAAGGCGATGGAGACGATTCCGCGCCAGCTTTTTGTTGATGAAGGTCTTATCGAACAGGCTTACTGCGACAGCCCTCTACCCATTGGCGAACATCAGACGATCTCGCAACCTTATATTGTGGCGCTTATGACGCAGGCGCTGGAACTTAAGGGAACAGAAAGGGTTCTGGAGATAGGCACGGGTTCCGGTTATCAGACGGCGATCCTTGCTTTTCTGGCTGACCGGGTGTTCTCCGTTGAGCGCATCGCGTATCTGGCCGCCGGCGCCCGCAGGATTCTCGATCAACTGAATTTTTACAATGTGGCCATAAGAGTCGGTGACGGTTCCTACGGCTGGAGGGAAGAAGCTCCTTTTGACGCGATTATCACAACGGCGGCGTCGCCGGACATTCCCCGATATTTGCTTGATCAGCTTGCTGTCGGAGGCAGGATGGTTGTGCCTGCGGGAAGTCGTGAT
>JASEHT010000112.1 GCA_030018675.1 Smithella sp. | reverse complement strand
CCAATGTACGCCTTACCGGCAAAGCCGGCGGCGCGGATACTGACGGTTACTGGACGATCAAAGATAAAAACGGGAATGTTCTTTCCGACAGTGAAGCGAAGCAACTTGCCGAAGGAGCGCTGAAACAGGCATCGGATGATGTCCTGAAGCCGCTGGGGACGGATGCCGATCAAATGGGGCACAAGGTCATGAACGACAGCCCCGAAAAATTCTCGGCGGATCCCAACGACCTGGGCATCAAATCGCGTGACGGACAGCTGGAAGACGGCAAGCTCGTTTTTAAAGACCACGAGCAGACCGGAGACCACTGGCCCACCGGCGACACCAAGGCGGAAGTGGCCAAGGACGCAGCCCTCAAAGCGCCCGGAGATCGCATCTCCGACGCCGCGATGACCAGAGACAATGTCGATTCACTCGGCGATGTCTTCAAAACGAAAACCGGACACCTTGATGAAATCGCTCACAACAAAGGCGCCGTGGTTGAATCGGATATGCGCGATATGGCGCGTGAACTGACCAAGACCAACAACAGGACGTTTCTGCCCATTGCGGAAAAGGCGGGCGTGAAACCGACCGCGGAATACCGGGATCTGATGCAGAAGCTTGCGCTGGTCAGGGATAACGATTTATCGAGCGATAAACTTCCGCCGCGCGGTGAAATCGACAGAATCATCGCGGAAAATGTGAACTTGCTCAAAGGGGCGGTAAAAGATTGAGTCCAGTCATTGCGGATCATACAGGAGGCAACATGATTCAGGAAGCATTAAAGATTGATATCATACAGATTATGCAGTTCATCGCAGATGAAAAAATTTCTGCGTCTGCGCTATCGCCTTTTTACGCGGAAGAACCGGCGGCAAGTCCGGGAGCAAAGCTCGATGCCGCATCCATTCCCTTGGTGAGGGTTGTATGCAATCCTTCAGCGTCGGTCAGCGCGAGAATCATCTCCCCGGAAGGCGTGGTGGTGACCCGCGTCTATGCGGAAGAAGGTAAAGACATGCTGGTCCGGCACTGGCTCGACAAGGCCGGCCTGCATAATTTCAGGCAGGTACAGGAAAACGAAATCGCCGTTGAAGCCGCCCTGCGCCTGATGCTGGATATTCCTCCGGCGCGGCTGGACTTTGATGCGGAACTGACCGAGGCATCCTTTTGCGCGTTGCTTGGTCTGATTGACGGCTGGAGAGAAAGAACGCTTTTGTCCCTGATTGACCGCAAACCCGGCGGGAAATTTTTGTTTACGGAGGATGATCTTTATACCGCATTTCGCCGAAGCATCAGCAGCTCTGACTTGCGCTGGCTTACGCCTCTGGTCAAGGAACTTTATTCAGGAAATCTGGACGTTTCTCCGTCTCTATTCAAGGAAGGTCTTCAGAATATCATTCCGAAATTTGCTCGCTCCGTCGAGAAGGGAATTGAATTTTCACTGCCTGGCGAAGAGCTTTGTTCAACGCTGGGAGCGCCGCTGGCAGCCCTTAAACTGTCCGTCTGCGGGATAAAAAACGGCGCGATCGTTGAAGAAAATATTCTGGGACTGAGGGGGATGGGAATTTACTGCACCGTGGAGTTGGAGGAAGATAATCGTAATGTCATATTGAAGAACTCCTCCGCTCCCATGATAGAGCTTTATATTCATTCCCGGCTGGCAGAGGCGTTAAAAGCAGAAGGGGAATCCGACGGACAACAGTCCGTCAAAGATTCGGCGCAGACCGTTGCGATGCCTGCCGAATCCGTCACGGCCAAAGATCAGGAACCGGCAAAGAAATTCTGTGCAGAATGCGGCAAGCCGCTTAACCCGGGGGCGAAGTTCTGCGCCGGCTGCGGAACGAAAATATCATGAGGATGGCTTTATCCTTGATAAACCGGCATCACGCTCATAATACGCCATAAGGAGGGATGACTATGTTTTGTTCACAATGCGGCAGAAAAGCTGAAGAAGGAGCAAAATTCTGCGCGGGTTGCGGCGCGGCAATAGCAGGACAGCCCTTCGTTGCGGGAAGCCAGCAGACCCCGCCCAAGCCGCAGCGGCAAATACAGGACATTTTTTCAAAATTTGCCCATCTCACCAAGCGGAGGGGATGTTTGATATCCGCCGGTATTGTCGGTTCTCTTTTTTTATTGCTGATCATTTTGGCCGTTCTCAACGGCGGGGAAATCAGTTTTTCAACCGCTCGTATTTCAGAGGCGTATATGGCGTCGAAAATTGATCCGGTAACATCGGAGCCTCTGATAAAAAAAGACATATTTCCGAAAAGATCAACAACCAGAATTTATGCGACCGCGTTGGCGAAGAATATTCCCAGCGACACCAAATTTTCAGCCATCTGGTACCATATCCCTTCCGGTTCCAATATCAGATCCGAGAATGATGTCATCGCCAACAAGGATATGTGGCTGAATTTCAGCCTTACGAATCCGCGCGGGTTTGTCGCGGGCGAATACAAGGTTGAAATTCTCATCAATGATAAGGTTAAAAAGACTTTGAACTTTAAAGTTGAATAAAATGCGATAAAAAAGAACATGGGAGGAAAAGGAAAAACGTATGGGACATAATGATATGAAAAAATGTTCTTCCTGCGGAAAAGAGATGACATCCGATGCGGCGTTTTGCACGAATTGCGGAAAGCGTTTTGAAGAAAAAATAGCGGCGAAAAAATGTTCCTCCTGCGGCAAGGAAATCGAACCCGAAGCTACGTTCTGCACGAATTGCGGGAAACGCTTTGAAGAAAAGAAAATGGCAAGCGCGGAAGATCCCTCTTCTATAGGCAAAAAGCTGATGGAGCTGGAGAACGAATTTCTTGCCGTGCGTGAGATCAATCCGCTCCAGTTTGAGTTTTCGTCACAAACGGGAGCGCAGGCGCCTGTCCAGAAAGTCAAGATAAAATATAATGCGGTTGCTCAACTCGATCCGGAGCAAAAGCGGGTGACGTTCTGGGAAAAGATGGTGGAAAGCTCCGTGGGCATGAACACGGGAGCGTTTGTCGAAAAAAAAGTTCAGAAGGGCATCGAGGTCGGAAAAAAGATTGACGGCCGTCTGCTGTTCGGGGGGAAATACGGATTTGAATACGGTCAATTGCGCGACGTGGTTAAAGCGTTGGCCGCTGAGCAGGGCTGGCAATTCAAGACGGTCGTTTTCAAGCCGGGACAGAACAAGAAAAATCCGCTTCAGGATGTTTTGAAAATGATCCCGCACCGGAAGATTGTCCTGCCCGTTCTGGCTTTTTTATTGCTGGCGGTTATCGGGACAATCTTTTATTGCAGTTTTTCGGACGGATCCGGAAAAGGACAAACGCAAGGCGCTTTTGAAGGCAGTCCTTCTGAAGATGCCGATTCCGTGGCGTCGCAGGAAGATAATGTTTTCCAGCAAGCAGGTACAGTTGCCGGCGGCAAGCCGTTTATTCAGACCGACAAGGATGTCTATCGTTCCGGTGAAAAGATCAGGGTAAATTATTATAACGCGCCCGGCCAATCACGCGATTGGATATGCATTGTACGGGCAGGCGCTGCGAATACCGAAGCTGGAGATTACCAGTATATCCCCAGGCGGGGAAGAGGCGTTCTGACTTTCAGAGCGCCACGTCCGGGAAAATACGAAGCCAGAGCTTACTATAACTACAGCTCCTTTGATTACAGAATATCAGCGCGTTACGGTTTTACCGTGGCTGATTAGCCGGAGGGAAAAAAAGTTTCACTCCATCCAGATGGTGATGCTTTCGGCGGGTTCGCGCTCCGAGCGCACCTGATTGGCCGGAAAGTCTTCATCCGGATAGCCGAGGGCGATCGCGATCATCAGACGCTTATCCGGTGAGATGCCTGTGTGTTCACGAACCACGTCGGGGTACAAAACGCCCTGGTCCTCGATGCAGGTTCCCAGACCGAAATCCAGCGCCGCCAAACAAATGTTCTGCATTACCGCGCCCAGATCCAGAAGCGGCGCCGCATCGCCCAAAGCTCTGTCGCATGCGATGATAATCGCCGCCGGTGCGTCGAAAAAGCGGAAACCTCTCTCCATCCACCAAACGCGTTTTTCCAAATTCTCGCGGGCAATGTCCATGGCTTTGAAAAGCTGCTTGGCCAGCGTGATCTGACGATCCTTGTAAACGCTTTTGTCGGGCCAGCCCACCACCTGATGATCCGGCACCATGGGCGCGCCGTTTTTCAGCTTTTGCACCATGGCGTCACGAAGCTTGTTCAGTTTTTCGCCGGTGATGACGATAAATTCCCATGACTGCGTATTCATCGCCGAAGGCGCGCGACAGGCGATATTCAGAATTTCCATGATTGTTTCTTTGGGCACCGGCTTGTCCGTAAACGCCCGGATGCTTCTTCGGTTTTGAATGGCTTCGATGACGTCCATTTTGTTCCGTTCCTTTTCCTTTGATTTTCTTAAAGCGTTATTTTTTATCTTGCATAGTCGCCATACAAATTACAGAAATTCAAACAATTATCATTTCGAATATCGATGAGAGATGCTCCGGTTATCAAGAAGTTTAGTGTTTTTAGCTATATGGTATGAGCCAAGCAAAGACCCGACCCCTTATCGTTTCTTTTCTAGGGCATTAATCGTCGATCGCACCATACATGCCAGGCTGACATTTCCTGTGGTCATTATTTTCACTAAGAGAACTTCTTTATAGGGCAAGTTTTTAATAATCTCTTTTTCATTTAAACCGCGTTGGTGGAGCGTGGCCACTTCTCCGCAAAAGTGTTTAAGGAATTCCAGTTTTTCGCGTATCTTTTTTTTGCCTTCTGCCGGTTGCGGGTTGTGCGCGCAAAAGAGTGTTTGAAAATCAAGCTCCAGCACTTTTTCCAGGGACCGGATGGTTTCTTCTATTTTTTCATCAGCGCGAAAATATTTTATCCGGGGGGCAAGATATAAATCTCCCGAAAAAAGCCAGCCTTCATTTTTTTCCAGAAAAGAGGTGTGGTCTGGGCTGTGTCCCGGCGTATGAACCGGTATAAGCGATATGGAATTACTTTCAATGACGGGAGGAAGGGGTTTCATATCAAGCTTTTCGGATGGTCCCCACATAAAATACTGGTAGGGCAGTATGCTGGAACCTGCTTTCATTTTTTGCACGGTAATGGGATGGCCGAATACAGGGACTTTTTTTGCTTCTTGAACGGCGGCCGCGTTACCGCTGTGGTCTTCATGAAAATGCGTCAGAATGACCTGATTAATTTTTTTCTCTCTGATGGTTTCGAGGAAATGTTTCCTCATCAAGGATTGCGCGGTGTCAATACAAATTTCGTCAACCAGAAAGAAATGGACATTCATGACCGGCTTTCTCAAAAAACCGTACCCCAGTTCAAAGGCCTCTACCTTGCCGAAATTTATTTTGTTAATCACGTTCATGTTATTGAAGTTTAGATTTAATTTCCCTTGGATAATGCCGGCGAAGGGGCCAAGTCTTTGCTTGGTTCAGGTTTTAAGTTTTTCGACTTTTTATGCTTTCGTATATTGTCTCCCGGTTTTTTCAATGCCAACATGAGCTATGCAAAGACTGGACTACTTTATTTAAATGTTATGAAATAATATTTATCGAAATGGCGGAAGTGCATGGGAATCGAACCCACCTGGGACGGTTTTAGCGCCCCACACCGGATTTGAAGTCCGGGAGGCCCACCAGTGACCTTGGCACTTCCACTTGAAAACTTAACTGCAAAACTGCAATGTGTCAACATGGAAAAAATAAGATGCGCAAATAATATATTGCCAAGCGGTTAAAAAGTGTGCTAGTACCCCGCACGGTCGTGAACCACAGAGCTCACCAGATGCCCTGTGGTTTTTTATTTCTATACTTTATTTCTAAACAGGGAGCATTAAACCAGCATGATTGCAGCATCAAATATAACTCTTTCCTACGGGAAACAAGTACTCTTTAAGAATGTTAACATCAAGTTCACCCCCGGCAACTGCTATGGGCTGATCGGCGCAAACGGAGCGGGGAAGTCAACCTTTCTCAAGATTCTTGCCGGTGAACTGGAAGCCGACAAGGGGGAAATCATCGTCGGCCAGCGCGAGCGCATCGCTGTTCTGCGTCAGGATCAGTTCGCCTTCGACAATGAAATTGTTTTCAACACGGTTATCATGGGACACAAACAGTTGTATGATATCATGATGCAGCGTGAGGCGATTTACGCCAAGGCGCATTTTTCGGAAGAAGATGGTTTGCGTTCCGCTGAACTTGAAGCTGAGTTTGCTGAAATGAACGGCTATGAAGCAGAGTCCGAAGCCGCTGTGCTGCTGAGCGGACTCGGCATATCCGAAGATCTGCGGACGAAGAAAATGAAGGAACTGGAGGCGGGTGACAAGGTCCGCGTACTTTTAGCGCAGGCGCTGTTTGGCAATCCTGACGTGCTGTTGCTGGACGAACCGACCAATAACCTTGATCTCAAATCCATCAGGTGGCTCGAAGAGTTCCTGTCTCGGTTTTCCAATACGGTTATCGTCGTGTCGCATGATCGTCACTTTCTGAATCAGGTATGTACGCATACCGCTGATATCGATTTCGGGCGGATTAAGATTTATGTCGGCAATTATGATTTCTGGTATCGGGCCAGCCAGTTAAATTTAAAACAGAAACAGAACGATAACCGCAAAATATCTGAAAAAGCTGAAGAGCTTAAAGCTTTTATCCAGCGCTTCAGCGCCAATGCCTCCAAGTCCAAACAGGCCACGTCGCGTAAGAAACTGCTCGATAAACTCGCCCTGGAGGACATGCCAACCTCATCGAGAAGATATCCGCATGTGGCCTTCAAACCGGATAGAGCCTGCGGCGACATCATCCTGACCATTCAGGGACTAACCAAAAAGATTGACGGGGTTAAGGTATTGAATAAACTTGATCTGACCGTGCGTAAGGGCGACAAGATCGCTTTTACCGGAGACAACGCCCTTGCCCGAACCACTCTTTTCCAGATTCTGGCCGGAGAACTCAAACCGGACAGCGGCAGTTTCCGCTGGGGCGTTACCATTACCAGCGCCTATTTCCCTCAGGAAAACAGCGCGTTCTTTGAACAAGAGATGACCCTGATTGATTGGCTGGGTCAGTATACACCACCCACCGAGGGCGAAACCTTTGCGCGCGGCTTTTTGGGCAGAATGCTTTTCTCAGGCGAAGAGGCCCTGAAAAAAACCTGCGTTCTTTCCGGCGGCGAGAGGGTTCGCTGTATGTTGTCGCGCATGATGCTGACCGGCGCCAATGTGCTGATCCTTGATGAACCGACCAACCATCTGGATCTGGAATCGATCACCGCTCTCAACGACGGACTCATCGCGTTTTCCGAGGTGGTCCTGTTTGCCTCACACGATCAGGAATTTGTCTCGACCGTTGCCAACCGGATTATCGAAATCACGCAGGGCGTCGCAATTGACCGTACCATGGATTTTGAAGAGGAACTGGAGAAGCGTGACTATCTGGCGGAAGCGGGATGAACTGAAGATTGCCCATTGGATTGTGGTTTCCGGTATGGCTAATGAG
>JASEHT010000111.1 GCA_030018675.1 Smithella sp. | reverse complement strand
CTTTAGCTTCCTGAATAGCTGTGGTTTGAGCTTCAAGGTTTTCATAAGTGATTAAAATAAAATCTTCCTCGCTTTTGATTTTGGCTTCCTTGGCCATTTCTGCATATTTTTTGCTTTCTTCAAATTCATTTTGATAAGCGGATAAAAGAAGGTCTTCTCTTTCATCCAGATATTTTGCTAAAGATATAAAATAATCATTTAAGTTTTTCTCCCTTAATTTAGCCCATTCTTCTTCTCGTTTTTGGGCGGCCTCCAACAATTCTTTCTCGGCAGTTATTCTTTTTAATTTTTCTTCCCATGCTTTTAAATCATCTTCGGCTTTTTTAATGTCTCCCACCGCGGCTTTATTCTGGATAATCGTCATTCCGCGTAAATTCTCTTCGGCTTTTTTGGCAAGTTCTGCCGCTGCGCCCCCGAAATCTTCAGATAGTTTTTTCCATTTTTCAACATTTGGAATGACGTTTTCTTTTAAGATGAGACCTAAAACCGTAGTTTTAAAAATAAGCTTTGAAAGAAAACTATCCCCTTCTGTCATCTCGCCCATTGTCTGCATCAATTTAGAAAAAGCGCCTGCCGCCCCTAATGCGCCAGCAGCCAACATCTGCATGGCTCCAAAGCTCTTTTGCAGGACTGCAATAAGTACGGAGCCTATTGTTTCGCTGACAGCCTGCATTTGCGCTTTTGTTCTTTGTATGGATTCTGCGGCATTGCTTGTCATCTCGCTCATTTTAGCGACCTGAAGTCCCGCATTAATCATGGCGATTTCATAAAGGTTAACTTCCTCCACTCCGGCGGCGAGAGCTTTGTTAATAAGAGCGATTTGTTCTTTGGTAACGAGACCGTACTGTCTAAGAGCACGCGGTATATTGGTTGCGATTGCATCTGTAATTTTTTCATAGGCGGTTTTAACGTCCTCGCCAGCGATACGCGCTGAAACACGAGCCGCTTCCATAATTTTCACCAGATTCTCGCCGGTTAATTCCAGCATTAATCCTTTAACGGCTTTCTGCATAATGTCGCTGGCGTCAACCGTTCCCGCGGCGGCTTTTTGCATGGCTGCAATAATCCGATCGGAATTTTCGCCGACCGATTTAGCGACAATTCCAAAGGACTCTTTCGCTTGTTGAGCTTGGGCCCCCATCTCAACATATCTCATGGCCTTTTGAATCGTTACATATGCAGCGGCTACTTTAACGGCCAGATCAGTCCAATTCCGTTTCATGCTTTCTACGGCGCTTGTTGTTTGCCTCTCGACGTTCACGCTCGCTTTCTCAAGACCGGCAAGGTCTTTTGAAGCGGAAATGACACCGGAAGAATCGACCTTGATATATAATGTAGCGAGGTCAGTAGCCATTATTTTTTTATTTCCTTTGCAAGATAGATTAAATCAATTTTTTTTATCACATTTAGCTCCCATGATTGCAACTCTGTTTTGGTCAATTGCGCCCATGCTTTAATCTCTGAATAACTCAAGGGCATAGGCCCATATTCCGCATATCCTCGCCCCCTTGATAATTCCAAAAACCATTGCCAGAGATAATTAACAAAATCGGGAATGTCTACTGGTTTTAGTTGTTCCGGCATTTTGCCGATTTGCATATGGACTACTTCTAAATGTTCTCTGAGGGAAGCTCCGTCTTTTTGCCGGACATTTAAATTAAATTCATGCTCGGCAAATTCCAGAACTGCTTCCATCAGAGTTTGATAAAATTTGCACGATCACCTATGGCCGTATCAACCTGTTCTTTGATCCAAGGGAATCGTTTATAGATCATAATCGCATTATCGTAGGTACAATCTATGGAGATGCCATCCAAAACCACTCCAGACCATGATTTCGTACAGCCCGCTAGCAATTCGATGCCTCCCTGTGCAACTTCCTCTGTTGATATGCCTGCATATCCGCGCCTGGTTAGATATGTTCCTGCATTCTTAATCTTCATCTCAACACGCTTGTCATTCTGTGCATAGATTATTTGTTGGTACTCATCCGAATCTTTACCGAGGACGTGGATTATAATGCCCAAATCCTCGTTTGTGCTGGGATGACATATCCACACGTCAAAACCCTTGTTTGATCCTTTAATCGTATCAAGACTTGCAAGATCAATTTCTTTTGTCATGTTTCCTCCTCCCTTTTTATGTCGCCAATGAATCTTGTATACTCAATGTTGTAGCCAGAGTGTTCACTGCTGCGCCGCCACCCGTATTAAAGAGTGCCACAAAAGGCATGCTTTGAGGGATACCCTTCTCGCCGTCGCCTTTTGACGCTCCCCCAACTTTTACTCTGGACATAGAAAATGCCAGAAAGTCTGCATTCGGAAGATTTGAGGTTGTGAATGCGCAATTGATGCTGACTTCTGTTTCATTCACAAAATAATCCCGGAAAGTCGCATTTTCAAAAAATACGGACATAGTACCCTTAACAATAACCCGGCCATCAAAAAGATCCGGCTTTATATTGCTACCAACTACCGGCTCCGAAGTCTGTCCTCCAGCAACATCGAAATCAAGGCCGGTTAGCAAAGCAACTTTATTTCCTTGAATATAAAGCGCTCCATTGACTGCCGCCAATACGCCGCTTGTTGATGCCGCGAGAACCGCGGTAAAATAAGGAGCCTCCGCTGAATCCTTTGGAATCATGTCAAGTCCCATGATTTCCACATCAATCTTCGCCATACCTGACGCCGGGAGTTTTATGGCCAGCGCAGAAACTTTGCAATCCACGAATAATTCGGAAAGATCAACATCGGGATAATTATGCTCGATGCTGAAATACTGTTCTGTATGCCCAGTAATTGGCGTCCAGGTTTTTTTTCCAACGACAGTCGCGGTTACTGAATCGCCTGCGGCTTTGGCGACTACAGGAACGCCATCAAGCATAATTCCGGTCATCACCGTGGCCGTTAATGCCGTGATCATGAAATTATGGGCGTTGTTGGCTGTGGCTGGAGAAGCCCAGCCAGACCAGCGGATAACATCGCCGACTTTGAATCCATCGGTAATGTAATTCGTTGTCGCTCGTGTAAACGTTCCCGATGCGCCGGACACAACAGCGGCCGTAATGTTTATGAGCGTGCCCGTAGTCGCCGGGGTCTGCCATTCCTGCCGGAGAATTGCCGCCATTAAACGGCGATATGTTCCCGGCGAAAGATCTCCAGCGATAGTGCCTCCGACAGAACGAACACCATGCCTCATATCCCCAATCTGCATATCGGGGCGTTTTTCGATGCTCTGATACGTCTCTTTAGTCAGATTGAGACCACTGGTTTCCTGCCGCAAATATTGCGCTGTGTTAATGTTAGCCGGCGCCGGCGTGCCCTTTGCCGATTGAGGGGCCAACACAACCAGTTTTTTAATTCCTTGTGCGATAGGCATTTTCTTACTCTCCTTTCAAAAATTAATTGTGTATGTCTGCAAAAAATTGAATTTTACATGGCAAATGCCATCTATCCCCCTCAATACGCCCCTGGCCTATTTCGGGTGTTCTGAAAATTCTGACTATTACCGTCCCGGAAACCAGGGAACTTCCCCGCTTGAATGCCTCTCTGATTAATTCTCCCCTGACTATGGCTGCCTTTGGCCCTGTTTGCAACGGATAAAAAAGCGAAATTTGGAAGATGCCTTGTTCTCGATAAAAACCATCCCCCATTGTCGGATTATCAGGCGTAGCAGGCATGAGATATATGGCCGCATAGGGTACACCAGCCACAGGGGTAAAAGGCGTATTCTCCCAGGCGTAGCTTATAGGAGATGCCATATTATTAAGCCTTGTCTCAAGTGCAGCGCGAATGGCGGCCAGGCTCATCGAATCTCTTCCAGAGCTTTATTAATAATCGATTGAAATTCCATCATAGTTAGACCCACCATTCCATTGGGCGGGCATTGTCTGCTCCAGCCGTCTTCCAGACGTTGAATATATGGCAAGGAATTTTGGATAAAATGAATTTTCCCTGCGGCTTCTTTGGGAATGCTCCCGGCAATTCTGGCGTTTGAAACGCTTCCGGATCGGGAGACAACATCAAATTCCTCAATTTTTATTTGGCCTACAGAATGAGACCAATTACCTCGCGCTCTTCCGCCGACATATCCAGGTGGAGGGGGGCTTTTCCAATATGTTGCATCTCCCACAGGTGTGCGTTCCACAACGCTTTTGCCCAGATCAAAAATGGTTTTTCTCACTGCCTGATCCGCATTTGCTCCGCATTTTTTGACAAATTTATTTATGTCCAGCGTAAAGTTGCCCATCATGCCCTCAAATTTACATCAAACAAAACCGTAATCCCTGCAGGACTAAGCGGTTTGATCTGCATTATTGTATGTACTATCCCGCCGATTGTTACAGTGTCATTGATTTGTGGAGTCATCAAAGCTGTTCCTGCGGCATTAATTGCCGATAAAAGAAGCTGCTTATCGCCCTTCAGCACAAGCGTCCCATCAATATTTTGATTTTGATATTCAAAGATTGTGCCCCATCCCGTTTGAGTTGTTATCGTAATCGCCGCCTGGCCAAGAGTCGGATCATATGCGCCCGCGCTATTTCGGGAAATCGTTATGAATTGTCCTTTGCCTTTTAAAAGCCGGTAAGCCGTTGCCTGCATATTGGTATAGAAATTTATCATGATCTAACCAGGCCCACGTTGATACCACCACCAAACTTGAGAAAAGGCGCAAGCAAAGCCTCTACTGCCGCATATCTAATTTGCTGTGGGGATGACTTATCATATGTTATGGAAATAGGCCCAACCGTTTCCTGTAGCACGCCCTGTGTCAGATCGGCTTGCAAATCGCCCGCGCTCGCTCGGAGGGCTAATTCAGCGCACGCGCGTTTTATTTTCTGCGGAACTATCGTAGATAATACCGATACTTCGTCCACAACAACCCCCTTCCGGGGCCAATCAAGGGCCTGGATCAGAGGATAGACGCGCGATCCTTGCCAGCGATTTCGATAGACGGAGCCGATATAATCCGTGGCTTTTCTGAGCGCCGGTTCTTTCTGATTTACTTCATCCAGCAAAGCCCATGCGGCATTTCCCCGGTTTGCATGATAAATATTTGCATATTCCACGCTGCAAAAGGAGTCAGCTGTCGCGATACCTGTTCCATCCTCGACAATCAGCGCCATTTATCGCTCCTATTAAATTGTTTTAATTTTTTATCTCATTCTTCTTGCTCTCAGCGTGCCATATATATCTATTGTGCCCGCGGAAAATGTATCCGCCGCAACCAGGTAAATTGCGGCTGCAGCGGCAAGGCTTATGCGCACCGGGCCTACTGCCGTGATGAACGCTCCTGTTATTGTTGTGCCGAATGTCGCCCTCTGCGATACGACGGAATCAGGGCCTACGCCTCCGCCGCCCGCCTGGGGGGGCACTGTATTTGATGTTGGCGAAATTGCCGCGCCATAAATAGTTGCCGTGGCCCCGTTTAAAGATCGATTTAGCACTCCCGAAACATCCCAATCACCCGGCGTTAGATTGAGAGAACAAACGTTTACGGGAGTGGCGGATGTTTCAGAAATGGCGTTGCCGATGGGAATCGTAACTGATAGCAGTTCCCCAATATTGCCGGCGGGAGCATTATCGGCGAGTTTTGTGCCTACTTGAAAAGAAGGATCAGGCACGGCCACAGAAGGCATTATCACGCCCGCCGTACAGATGATATTAAATCGCTCGGGCAGCGCATAGGGGCCAAAAGTTATCGTGGCAGTTCCTATAGCCGTTGTGCTTTGGGCATTCCCCCCGCCGGGTAGCCGAGATAAGCGTACAGCCAATCCTATCGCACCGGAG
The DNA here is from genome assembly GCA_030018675.1 of Smithella sp. GTDB lineage: Bacteria > Desulfobacterota > Syntrophia > Syntrophales > Smithellaceae > Smithella. The sequence continues at coordinate 1,756 of JASEHT010000111.1, read as the reverse complement.
GAGTTAGTGAGAGTCAGGAGATGCCCGGCAGGCAGAAGGATCGTTTGAGATTCATTTGCTTTTATCATTTTTCACCTTCTTTGTGGGAAACCTGGTTTTAATTATTTTGGGGGGGAATTCTTCGGCGTCGCGATATTCAACGTCGCCGGGCTGCATGAGGTCTTTCCATTGCGTATAATATCCAGCGGGATGTTTTGCGCTTTTGATTCTTATAGTTTCTCGCATCGCGGTCTCCTTTCCCGGATAATACCGGACGGCCGGGAAGACCGTCCGGGCGTTAGATTACGCGCCTGCGAGAATTCCGATGTGGGCTGTTTTTACTGCTTTCACGCCCCAGGCAATAGAAATTTCAAATGCCGCCTGGCGATATTCCAGATATTTGGCAACTTCAAGGCTCAGACCGCTTCTGGGGTCTGTAATCGTAGTCCGATCAACGGCCATGTCGCCATCCGCGGGCAATGCGGGCATGCGGGTTGCCAAAATGATAGCGCTTTTGGAAAATGCCATATTGCGGTTACCAATCACTGTAATCGCAATGGCCGGAGAAGAACCGCTTGCAATGGCTTGTCTTAATCCAGGAGCGGCTATTTTGAGAGTACCATTGGCAACGGTGGGCACGGTTTCGGTGCAAACATATTGATTCGTATCTCCGGCGATAACAACGAGATCGCCTTCAACAACCGTTCCAGTGCCTACATTAGCCAGAGTAATAACCATATCTCCAATTGCATAGGCCGAGGCATTGACGGTCGCATTGGCTTCTGTGCCGATTGCCGGGCGTTTGATTTGCGCAGATTCCCGGATGGAAATTCCCAAAAGATCAAGTATAATTCCCTGGCGAAGAAGCGAATCTGTTCCCGCTTCGCTTACACGCGTGAGGTTGGTAAGAGTGCGCAGGGCTGCGCCTTCAGTCGTCCCGATGACAAGTTGAAGATCAGTGAGTGGAGCGCCGTTATCGGCAAGAAGCTTATAAATATTTGCGGCGTCAGCGAGATTAGTCTTAAAAAGAGTTGTGTCTGCGGCCGAAAGTCCACGGGAGGCACCTTTGTATAGTGCCCCAAGATCAGACTCGATTTCGTTTACTAGCGTTCTCATTGCCTGGGCGAACTGATCGACCATAATGTTTGAGACGCCCGGGCCGCCCGCGCTATTCATCTGCATGGATTCCTCTCCCTGCCAGCGGATCGGAACTGTTCGGGACTTGGTGATTTCCAGAATAATATTTCCAATGACCTGTTCCCCATCATCCGGGCGCAATCTGTCTGCCACGACATTACGAGCGGCTGCCGCAGGAGCAACGAATGACCGAACCGTCTGTCCGATTGCAGCGCGGGCGAGTTGCGGGTCTCTGGTTACGGCGGGAATAAATCCAACTAATTCTCTGGAAACAACATCGAGAGCCAGATATAGAGTGGGAATAAGATTGGTAAGAGTATTTGGTGTAGATGGCATAGTTTTCTCCTTTTACATGGTTACCTCCCGTCAGGAGAAAATTATGGGCTTTGCCCGAAATAGCCGGCGTAACCGGCCTGTCATTGCCTATGTTAATCAGTGATCGTTCCGCCTGATTTTGTAAATTCCATTTTATTAAAAATGTTCAAAGAATCAAAGGCGGTGCGAGTCATCGTTTTCTGCCCTACTTTTCCATCTGTGCCGCCCGAAGCGCCGCCGCCCAAATTGACAGGAGCAGCCACAAAATGTTTTCCCTCATCGCTTTTAGACCATTCAACAACCGCATCGACAAGCGGTTTTTCGT
>JASEHT010000110.1 GCA_030018675.1 Smithella sp. | reverse complement strand
CCCCGTGGGAGAATTGCCCGTCGCCAGCCCCAGCACCGCTTTCTTTTTATCTTTAAGGATATTGGTTGTTTTTTTAATGACAATGTCCGCGGCGATTTCACTCATGTGGCCGAAGTCGCGCGTGACGTATACGGATATGGTCATACGTTATTTTTCCCTTCGTTATCCTAATTCGCTTTTTACAATATCCGCCAGCTGATGACAATATTTTTCCGTCACCGAATCGGAAGGTCCTTCGACCATAACGCGGCACATATTCTGGGTTCCTGAATACCGGACCAGGACGCGTCCCTCTTCGCCGAGCTCCTTTTCGACCTGTTTGATGGCTTCTGCCAGTTTCGGCACGGTGCCGATGTCCGGTTTTCTTTTTACATCAATATTGATTAATTTCTGGGGGAAAATATCCATCATGCTCGCCAGTTCGGAAAGAGGCTTGCCTTCCTTCACCATTGCGGCGACCAGTTGGAGGGCGGCAATAATGCCGTCTCCGGTGGTATGGTGATCCAGGAAAATCATATGCCCGGCTTCTTCGCCTCCGATGACGGATCCCATCTTCAGCATATCTTCGAGAACATAACGATCTCCCACTTTGGAAGCGTGGTGCCTGAAACCGTATTTCTTGCAGGCCATTCTCAGACCCAGATTGCTCATCACCGTGCTGACCAGAAGATCATTCTTCAGTTTGCCCTCTCTTTTCAGGATATTGGCGCAGATGATCAGTATCTGATCTCCCGTTATCTCCCTCCCTTTTTCGTCAACGGCAATGAGACGGTCTCCGTCACCGTCAAAGGCCAGCCCGATGGAGGCGCCGCTCTCGACGACTTTTTTCCGCAAAAGCTCCGTATGCTGGGAACCGCACTGGTCGTTAATGTTCGTTCCGTTAGGCGTCTTGTGAATGACTTCGACATCGGCGCCGAGTTCGGTGAAGGTGTCCGGCGCCACCCGGTAAGTGGCACCGTTGGCCGTGTCCAGAACAATCTTCATGCCCTCCATGGAGAGATTACGGGGAAAAGTGTTTTTGACGAAAACAATATATCGTCCGTTCACGCCTTCCAACCGAAAGGCTTTCCCGATATCCTGTCCGAACGGTGCGAGTTCGGAAAGTTTGTCGTTGAGAATGAGGTCTTCGATGGTCTCCTCTTTTTCATCGGTCAATTTAAAGCCGTCGCCGCCGAATATCTTCAGCCCGTTATCCTGAAAAGGATTGTGAGATGCGGAAATAACGACGCCCGCGTCGGCCCTCATGCTCTGTGTGACAAAAGCAATCCCCGGTGTCGGCATGACGCCGACCAGATAGGAGTAGCCTCCCATGGACGTGATGCCGGCCTGCAGGGAACTTTCCAGCATATAGCCGGACAGGCGGGTGTCTTTCCCGATGATAATCACGGCGCGGTGGCCGTTCTTTTTAAACAAATGCGCCATGGCTCGTCCAACGCCGAAAGCGATTTCAGGCGTCATCGGGTAGCGGTTGGCTTCGCCCCTGATGCCGTCGGTGCCGAATAATTTACCCATTGATGTGCTCCTTGTATGTTCTCATGCAATTTTTCTGAATCAAATTTTCCTAATAGGTTTTTCTGAATAAGGCCATGGACGGCAGCGTCTGAACGACCCGGTCACACAGAGCGTATAGAATGCCGTTGAGCCAGGTCGTGCCCTTTTGGGAAACCTCAGGTGGCAATTCCTGAATGGTTTTAATATAATTTCCCCTGTCTTTCCCCGTGCATTTTTCAAAATCGTTCAGGAAAGCATCACGGAATTTTTGCACGGCTTCTAATCCATTCGGGACCTTTCCGCTGAATAATCCTTCAAGATGTTCTATTTGTTCATGAAGCTCGCGTCTGCCGTTGACACAATCGCAGTCGCGTGGCACTTCTTTCCTGGTCTGTGCATAGGCTTTGTCCGTCATCGATTTCAATCTTTTCAGCCGTTCCTTCTTCGCCGATGAGAGTTGTTCCATTGCGCCGGCAAAAAGGCCATTGCCCAGGGGTTGCGCTTCCAGAAAAGGTTTGCGCACATTTTCATACCACTCCTCCAGAGCAATGAGGTTCCCCATATAAAGGATATTATTTTCAATGATCCTCTCCAGATGGGGGTACGTTGCCGACTGAAAGATTTTCACGCTGCTGACGGGCGTCTTTTCGAAAATCAGTTGGTTATCCTGAGGATAATCGTGTCTTAAAATCGAGCCCGCGGCAACGACGTTGCCGAACCCCAGCCGGACCGGACCTATCATGCCGCCCTGGCCGCCCAGAAAAATCGGAGGCTGGTTCAGCATCACGCCCCGGGGCACGTCACCGATTAAAGAAGGCGTTGTTTTGTCGGCGTCCGGCGTGAAGTTGAAATGAATGTAAGAACTGCCGACCTCGCTGTGATTGGAGCGGCTGGTTCCCCCGGCCATCAGGCAATCGCAGAAATTGATCAGGCTGCCCAGCGTAACAAAGGGGAAGAGAATGGTCTGCTTTAATCCGACGCAATGAGCGCCGCCGGCTTCTTCTTCCAGAATGCAACCTTCGCGCACGTGCGCGCCCATGCCCAGATTGGCTTTTTCCAGAAAAACGGATTTGCTGAAGAAGCCGCCCTTCAATTCCACGCCGGCTCCGAGCTGGCAGTCTTCAATCGTCACCGGGGCTTCATACCCCAGCCGACACCCCGGTGAAATGATTGTCTTACTGCCGTAGATTCTGCAGCCCGGATAGATTTTGACGCCTTTCCCGGAAATCCGGTCGATATTGACGTCATCTCCGATATCGATTGTCGCGGGATTGGGAATGTCCACCCCTTGCTCAATCAGTTGAACAATCTTTTGATGAGATCGCGGTTTCACGTCCATAAACTTTTCCGTAAACGGGGTTAAACAACACCGTAAGCCAGCATGGCATTGGCAACTTTGGTGAAGCCTGCGATATTCGCGCCGGTGACATAGTCACCTTTCTTGCCGTAAGCTTCCGCCGTGTCATGGCAGGCCTTGTGAATACTTTTCATAATCAGCAACAGTCTGTTATCCACTTCTTCCCGTGTCCATGAAAGTCTCAGGCTGTTCTGGCTCATTTCCAGTCCGGATGTCGCCACACCGCCGGCATTAGCCGCTTTTCCGGGACCGTAAAGAATTTTCTTGTCCTGGAAAATCTTGATGGCTTCATGCGTCGAGGGCATATTAGCTCCTTCGGCCACGCAGATGCAACCGTTTTTAACCAGGGCTGCCGCATTCGTGCCGCTGATTTCATTTTGCGTTGCACAGGGCAGGGCGATATCCACTTTAATGCCCTGTTCGCGAATAACATCCCAAACGCTTTTCCCTTCATAGCAGACTGTTTTGTATTTGTCAGCATATTCGGTGATGCGGCCGCGTTTGACGTTTTTCAAATCCAGAACAAAGCAGCACTTGTCGTTATCGATGCCCGATTCATCAATGATGGTGGCTGTTGAGTCGCAGAGAGAAATAACTTTGCCGCCCATCTGATTGACCTTTTCCACGGCATACTGGGCGACATTTCCCGCGCCGCTGATCGCTACCGTCTTGCCTTTGAAATCCAGTTTGCGTGTGGCCAGCATTTCCGCCGCGAAATAAACGGTCCCGTAACCGGTGGCTTCCGGACGAATCAGACTGCCGCCATAGGACAATCCCTTGCCGGTCAGAACACCGGTGTGCTCATTGCGGATTTTTTTATAGTAACCGTACAGATAGCCGATTTCACGGCCGCCGACACCGATATCGCCGGCGGGCACATCCGTTTCGCCGCCGATATGGCGAAAGAGTTCGCGCATGAATGACTGGCAGAAACGCATCACTTCGCCGTCCGATTTTCCCTTGGGGTCGAAGTCGGATCCGCCTTTGCCGCCGCCCATGGGCAGTGTGGTCAGGGCGTTTTTGAAAATCTGTTCAAAGCCGAGGAACTTGATGATGCCGAGATTAACCGATGGATGAAAGCGCAATCCGCCCTTGAATGGACCGATGGCGTTATTGAACTGAACGCGGAATCCTCTGTTCACGATGACATTCCCTTTATCATCTACCCAGGGAACTCTAAACTGCATTGCTCTTTCCGGCTCGACGATTCTTTCATAGATACTTGCTTTGACGAATTCGGGATGTTTTTTGACGGTGGGTTCCAAGGTCTCCATAACTTCTTCAACAGCCTGATGAAATTCCGGCTGATTGGGGTCTGTTTGTTTGACTTTGGCGATAACATCTGTGATGACTGACATAGTATAATCCTCCTAAAAAAATAATGTTTGTTTTGTCAATATAAATATTTAACTTAATTTTAAAAAGGCACTCCCTGTACCTTCTCGAACGCAAAAAGTTCCTCAAATTCCATGATGGTGGACATCGCTTTATTGTCAATGTCAAAACCTTCCTCATAGGCCGCGGCGACGGGATTGAGTCCCCCCATCAGAATCATGCCGACTTTATTCATATCCACATCCGCCTGGCAGACGGGAGTTCCCACCTGGCCGATGGTAATGGCGCCGCTGATCCCGGCGTTATCGAAATCTTTGACGATCTCTTCAGCCAAGGTCCGGCTTAGTGAAGGTATTTCACGAAAATTGGCCAGAATTTTCCCTGATCCCGTTGAGGCGACTTCTTTCACCGACGTCATTTTGCCTCGGATGAATATTTCCGAAGGGTCAAGTGACGAACCGGAATAATTGATCAACTCAACAAATCTTAAAGGATTTCCGTTTCTTACCTGAAGGATGCCGCCGAATTTGGAATCGATCGGAATTCCGTGTTTTAGAAAAACACCGTTGAATATAATACTGCAAATCGTTGCCAGTCCGACTTTATCGTCAGGCACCATGACGTCGCCCAGATATTGTCCGGCGGAAGCGACAGCCACATAATCGGAAACGGCAATTTTCTTTCTGAAGACGGGTTTCATGACGGCAAGCGCTCTTTTAAACTGTTCCTTCTGAAAAAAAGATATGTTTACCGGAACCAGTCCCCGGCGTTTTCTGACGTCGAAAGTTGTTTTAAAAGACAGAGTGTCGATGCGGGAATTGGACAGGCTGATTTTGTCGCGCACGCGGGCGTCGTTGATTTCATCCAGACCGGCTTCGGTGATGATTCTTCCGTCCCGGCGTCCGACAAGTCTTGTCATGCCTTTTTCGTCCATGAGCTTCAGATGATAGCGGACGGTTCTTTCGCTTAAATGCACGCCGCGTTCCTTCATCTTTCGGGCGATGACACGTGCGCCCTGAGATTCAGAGTTTTCATTAAGAATTTTCAGAATCAGAAGGACTTTTCTTTCGATATCTTCAGGGTTGAATAGTTGTTTCATCGTTTAATCGGCAATCGTTTGCCGTATCCCTACTTTCAATCTCTTTATTTGTCAAATAAATTTTTTCATTGCCGGGTAAGATGCCCAAGAGAGAAAGCAGACCAAGGATATCAGGCCAACTGTTCTTGAAGGATTTGTTTTCTTAAATCAAAAGAATTGGCGCAAAAAAGGCTGGTTTTCGGGCAGTCTTTCAATTCGTTGCCGTTTGCGATTATCCGTGGGGTTGAAGAAATAACCTTTGAAAATTTTATGCGGGAAAAGATCTTGCCGTGAGCTGCCCGTGAGTTAATGGAGACGCCTACTTTGCTTTATCGCAGGTAATGCCCAGTTTTGTCATTTTGTCGGTAAACGTATTGCGGTTAATGCCGAGAAAAACGGCAGCGGAACTTTTTACACCGTTGGAACGCCGCAATGCGATTTTAAACAATCCTTTTTCCACGATTCCCATGACCTCTTCGTATAATTTGCTTTTCCGGCCTCCGGAAGAGGATAGGATTGTGGAAATGTCTTCCAGTTTTTTTTCCATTATTTCTTCAACGGCCGCGTAGGGCGCCGTCTTCACATTCATGACAATTTCAGATTTGCTCTTTTTTTTCGAACGCATTTCCGGAACGTACTCCCTCCCGACATTATTCAACATAAAAGATTATTGGAACATCAGCCTAGAAAATTCTACGCCAGTAATTTTAAAATGATAAAAGCGGCAATCATTATAACAGTAATCCAGCAGATGATGATCTGAGAGCGTCTTTCAACGGGACGATCCAGATAATTCCTAACCTCTATCTCCACCTTTTCCGAGGCTAACCTATCCACAATTGATCGAATAAGTAAAGGATGATTTTCGTATAGGTTGGAGAAAAAAAAGAATCCTTTTGTAGTGGTCAATAAAAAATAGACTTTGTTGCGCAGCTCGACAACCGCTAGTTGCGTAATTTCCGGCCAGGAAAAATTCTTCGACCGGAAAAACTTTTTGATGATCAGGCTTTCCCGGGTTACGACGATTTCTCTTTTGGCCGCTTCTATGCCCACCAGAAGGGTGGCGGTGAACGAAAAAGCCAGAAAGATTTTTTCCCACGGCTGGCCGTCGAATAAACTCTGCAGGAGCAACAGAAACAGCAGGGCGATAATCAAGATAAAAGGAATCAAAAAAGCCTTTTTGATTTTAAAAATATTCTGCTCCATCCTTCATGTCCCGTATTGATTATTAAATGACCCCGCAAAACATTTGCCGGAGGAAATATTTTTATTCTTTTCTGACGAATGTTCCGCTTTTGCCGCCGCTTTTTGCCAGCAACATGATGTTTTCAATCGTAATTCTCTTGTTCACCGCTTTGCACATATCGTAAACCGTGAGGGCGGCAACGCTCACCGCCGTCAGCGCCTCCATCTCCACGCCTGTTTTCCCGGCGGTTCTGACGATTGCTTCTATGATGATCAGGGATTTTCTGCGATCAATCTTCAGGTCGATCTCCACACCCGTCAATTCCAGCGGATGGCAAAGCGGGATAAGGTCGCCGGTTCTTTTGGCCGCCATGATGCCTGCCAGCTTTGCCGTTGTCAGAACACTTCCCTTGGCGATGCGCCCGCTCTCGATTAATTTCAGCGTTCGCACGTCCATTTTGACGGTTCCCCGAGCTTTCGCTTCACGGATTGTCCGGACTTTTTCCGTGACATCAACCATCTGAACGTCGCCTTCATTATTAACATGGGATAATTTTTTCATGGTCGCCATTTTCTTAGTGGATAATTGACTTAATATAATAAACTTGTGCAATGCTTAACATAGCCAAATTCATGAGTCAAGACGCGTGAATGTTTTCTTCGGCTCTTTTGGGGGCAGGAAAGCCGCTGACGCTTTCCTGGTTGTTTTTAGTCCATTTCTTGCATCGTCCTGATGACCCGGTGTTTCAATGTGCTTCTGCCGAACAAATATCCTGCTTGACATAAGCAGATAATATATTCATATTACTAAACAGATAGTTGGATAGTCGCCTGCTGGCCGGTTCGCAATCGAGTTCATTTTTCAATTCATAACATCATCGCATTCGCGGAGAACAAATCCATGAATAATCGAGATATCCGGGTCTTAATCATTGATGATTCGGAAAACGATGAGCTGCTTATTATTCGTGAACTTAAAAAAGGCGGATACCATCCCGTTTGGGAAAGAGTTGACACCGCTGATGCGATGAAAAATGCGCTTTACGGTCAGCCGTGGGATATTATTCTCTGCGATTATAAAATGCCCCGATTCGATGCGCCGTCGGCGATCGCCTTGCTGAAGGAAACCAATCCGGATATTCCCGTCATCATCATTTCCGGAAC
>JASEHT010000010.1 GCA_030018675.1 Smithella sp. | reverse complement strand
GTGAACTGTGCAGGGGCACGTAATGAAAAACCGTTGATATATCTCGATCCTTGAGGAAATCAGATAACTGAACTCTCTCGTTCAGAGATCCGGTGATGATAAAGAAAATATGACCGTTTATCGTACAATCATTAAGAACACAGGGAAGACGGAAATAATTCTTCTCAGCCAGAGGCCGCAGACCTTTAATATACAAATCGTAAATCAAGTTACGCCTGGCTATAATACCAGGGGCATTCTCCATTTGCGCATAAAGAAACGCTGCGATAATATCGCTGGGCAAATAAGATGATCCCACGTCAACCCATGTATATTTATCCAATTGACCGCGTAAGAATTTACTTCGATTAGTCCCCTTCTCACTGATAATTTCGGCGCGTTCAAAATAGCGCTCGTCATTAATGAGCAAGGCTCCTCCCTCACCGGAAATGATGTTTTTAGTTTCATGAAACGAACAAGCGCCCAGATGGCCGATGGACCCCAAGGGACGTCCTTGATAGGTAGAAAGGATGCCCTGCGCGGCGTCTTCGATAACCAGCAGATTATTCCGCTCGGCAATTTTCATAATGACGTTCATATCGCAGGGAATGCCGGCGTAATGAACAGGCAGGATGACTTTCGTACGCTCCGTGATGGCGCTTTCGATCAATGCCTCATTCATATTGAGTGTGTCGGGTCTAATATCGACAAATACCGGCACGCCTCCTCTAAAAACAAAAGCGTTAGCGGTTGAAACAAACGTGTAAGACGGCATGATGATTTCGTCGCCCGGATGAATATCCGCCAGGATGGCCGCCATTTCCAGAGCTGCCGTGCAGGAATGGGTGAGAATTGCCTTCCGGCAAGAAAGATTTTTCTCCAGCCATAACTCGCATTTTTTCGTAAAGGGACCGTTCCCCGCTGTGTGGCTGTTTTCAAGAACAGCCTGCTGCATATAAGACAGTTCCCTGCCGACAATAAAAGGCTTGTTAAAAGGTATTTTTCTTTTTTTGCTGATCACTTTTCCCCTTTCCCCCACGTCATGACAATTTCCTTTATTATTCTCTCCGGAATAAATCAATCGGCATCTGCTCTTCGCTCAGACATGAATTTCCAAATAATAAAAAAAGCAAATCCCATGATTAAAGCTATCACGGCATAAACTCTAATCATTAAAGCCCCGGCTTGCGCCAGAGCAATATCTTGCTTAAAATAAACGAGAAAGGAGGAAATGCTGACCTCGCTGATGCCCAAGGCCCAGGGGATCAGACTGAAAAGATTGATCAAGGTCGTAATGGTCGTCATCGCAAGGGCCTCGAAAAAACCCAGGGATATGGAAATGCTGAGCAAAGAGAAGTACCAGCCGAGCGTGACGGCCAACCAGCCGCAAAGTGTCAAGGCCAGCACGGTGATCAACGTTTTGCCGCTTTTGATACACTGTTGGAGTGGTGCAAAGAAACGCCCGAAGATATTTGCCGGGGAGACACGGATGATGACCACCACAAAAATTGCAAGACCCGCCAGGACAAAAGCCGTAAATGTTAACACCACCGTTTTATCCACGAACTGGGAAAGACCGAAAAGAACGCTGAAAGCGGCAATGAACAATACCACCAGGAGATCGAGAAACCGCTCCGTGACAAATATTCCATAACCCGGCACCCTCTCCAAAGCCCCTGTTTTCTTCAGCAACTCGACCTTCAGGACTTCCCCCGATTGAAAAGGGGTAATCAAGGCCAAGGCTACCGACATGGAGACAATGACATACAACAGGAAGAAGTTGACATTTACACCGGCAGCTTTCAGCAAAACAAACCAGCGCAGCGTCCTGAACAGCCAGAACAAGAGAATCGCTCCGCCAACGGCGAAAGGCATCCACTTCCAATCCAACCGTATCATGATCTGAAAAACGGTCTCCCATTGAAAATAAGTTATGACATAATAAGCGCAAACCAAAAAAATTAGTCCGCTTAATATTATGCCTGTGATTTTCTTAATATCCTCTCCTTTCTGCCATACAGAAACAGATAAATTCTGTGCCGTTGAGCTATGCATGACGGGCCACGGACATCCCTCATTTTTCATGAATGAAATTTCTTTTCATTCATGTGTTCTGAAAAGAACCGGTTTTATTTTATTCTTAAAAAGAACTCCAAACATTTTTAAAAAATACCTCCAATCATCACGCGATTTCAGTTTGGGCAGCAAATAGCTCAAAACATTGAAAGGATTCAGGAAGAATTTCACTTTATGAATAAACCATTTTTGGGCTACCTTCTCAAGAATGAAATTCAACTCCTCCGATTTCATGGTCGCTGTATCATAATCACTTCTATAAAAATGTGATGCCCGCACGACGGTTTTGTCCAGCAGATTTTCATTCTTGAAAATTTCATAAAGATCGCTGCCCGCCTGCGGCTTTGCTACAAGAAATGAAGCATAATCCAGTTTCGTGGAAAATGCATAACGAATGGTCTCTTCAATTTGCTGTTTTGTTTCATACGGGAAACCGATGATGAAATTCGCTGAAGTCCAAAATCCTAATTGGTTTGCTTCCCTTATCAACTCCTTTGACTTGTTTAAATCCAAGGGCTTGCGGATGAATTTTAAAGTCACTTCATTGCCCGTCTCAATGGGGAAACGGATTGAATAAAATCCGGCTTTTCTCATTATTTTGAGCAACTCCTTATCAACTAACCAGACACTGACCCCCGCATCAACAGAAAAAGTCAAATCCAATTTACGGGCAAGAAAATATTTACAAAATTTATCAATACGGTCTCTTCTTGTAAAAAACTGGTCATCATTGATAACAATTTCTTTAATGCCATCTTGTGATACAAGCATTTCTATTTCTTCAAAAACTTTTTCAAGACTTCTCGGCCTCCATATTTTTTTCCAAACAACTTTTGTGCTGCAGAAAATACAATTATACGGGCAACCTCTCGATGTAACGATTGTTGCAACAGGTGTTTTTCTAACGTACCAGACACATTTCTTATTGGATTCTTTGTAAAATTCCATATCAATGAAGGTCCTGTCCGGTATCGGAAGAATATCCAAATCCTCAATCAATTCTCTTTCTGGATTTGAAACAACAATTTCCTGCGCATTGCGAAAAGTAATGCCTTTCACATCATGAACAGGAATTACTCCCTGCAAATATCTCAAAAAATATTCAAGGGTTATCTCCCCTTCGCCCCTGACAACATAGTCAACACTAATATGGTTTTTAATGATATTTTCCGCTTCCATGGTTGCGTGTGCACCTCCAAAAACAATCGGCACATGAGGGAGAATATTCTTTGCAATGGATGCTACTTCCAATGAATCCAGGGTATAAGCTGTAAAATTGCAGGTTATGCCGATAAGATCAGGATTAAGCTTTTCTAGTTCGGCTTTAATGAAATTTTCGTCATGCTTTCCAAATACATAAAAATTATCTTTAGCTGTCGGAATGCCTGATCCCAGCGCGTATAAATCGAGAATCTTAATTTTGATTTGTTTTTTAAATACCTGTTTTAAATAACTGGCCAGACAAACGAGACCCAAGGGTTCTGAAAGATAAACATTGGGCTCCCTCGCCGTTATGTAAGGATGTATAAGAACTACATTCATCATAAGACATCCATATAAATCAGTTGATTCATTCTTTCCGTTTTGTCGAGCATCTCATCCATCGAATCGTATTTTAACAGGACGACGCCCGTTTTATCTGCCAGATAATTATTGATTCGGTCGCCCTTGCCCGACCAGATCAGCCGATCATAAATATTGTCTTCAATTTGCCGATCAATCATTATTTGCCTTATTGTCCCGTTTCGGGGCGCCATGATACAATGTCTTCCGCAGTATCCTTTTTGGGTGACGTCGGGAAAATCAGAGCAGTCCATCCCCGCCTCCGCTTTCACAATCCAGCCCGCCCAATCCAGACCGGTGGAATAATCAACGGGATAGGAATACAAATCTCCGGAGCAGCGTCTTGTGATTTCCAGAATAGTCGCCTTATGGTTTCTGTATAAATATTGAATATGAAAAATGCCGTCCTTCAGGGAAAGCAGCCCGGCGATTTTTTCAACGACATCAACGAGATATCCGGCGACTGCATCGACATTGACCGCGGGGGCCGCGGACGTCGAAACAAGAAAAGGATTAAGATAGGAATATTCATTGTCGCTGAAATGGAAGACGACCCTGCCTTTTACAATAAAGGTACTGAAGCTATGCTGGCTTCCTTCCCGGAAGTCTTCCACCACGATGCGTTTCAAATGAGATGAAGCAAAAGACAAATTGACGGCACTTTCGCCATCCTGCACACCGCGAGCAATCGAAACCCCCTTTCCGCCGCTCAAATCCACAGGCTTCACGATCAGAGGGAATTTGCGCCTTCCCATGGCAGACAGAGCCTCATCCGGGTTATCAAAGCTTTCTGCATACGGCGTGGGGATGTCATGGGCGGCGGAAAATTTCTTAAAAAGATCCTTCTGATGCAATATTTTTGTCGTCTCATAAGAATCATGCCCGGACAGGTTCATTTTTTCTGAAATGTACGAAGCAGAGATAATTCCGAAATCATTGGAACAGGAACAGACGCCGTCAATTTTCAGTTTCTGCGCAACGGCCAGAACATCGTCGGGTTCCGAAAAGTCGGCAAAGCACTGTTCGTCCGAATACCGGTGCCCGATGAGTCGGGGATTGTTCCCCGTGGTGATCACGTAAAATCCCAGCGCTTTTGCGGATTTAATCAGGGGAATGTCCGAATGACTTCCGTTTAGGATAAGAAGTTTTTTCTTTTTTGTCATTGATACTTTGATATCTGTAGGCAAATTTTATTATTCGATATTGTCAAAACGAATCCAGGTCGTCTTCAGATAACTGTATTCGTCAAACGCGAAAATGGATTTGTCTTTTCCGACACCAGATTCCTTAATCCCGCCGAAAGGAACGGTATCATCGTCATCTCCGTAACTGTTGACGTGCACGATGCCCGCCTGTAATTCCCTTGAAATATGATAAGCCTCATCCAGATCATTGGTCCAAATGGAAGCGGCCAGCCCGAACCGGCTGTTGTTGGCGATTTTTACGGCTTCTTCCATATGATCGAAAACCAGAACGACGACAACCGGCCCGAAAATCTCCTCCTGCGCGATCACGGAATCAATTTTCACATCTTCAAAGATGGTCGGCAATACATAACAAGCCCGCGGATTTATTTTGACGGTTGCCCGCGGCGTAAACATTTTAGCTCCGTCCCGGACACCGATTTTAATATATTGACGGATTTTCCCCTCCTGCTCCCTGCTGACCACACACCCGACGTCACTGTTCGCATCAAAGGGATCTGCGGGGATATATTTTCTGCTTTCTTTCTTCAGCAGTTCGACAAAACGCGCCTGGATTTCGGCATCCACAATCACGCGGGAAGGCGCCGAACAAATCTGGCCCTGATGATAGAATATATTTTCGGCCAGCACGGCCGCGGCTCTGCCCAGGTCCTGACATTTTTTTGATATGATCATGGGGCTTTTTCCGCCGCATTCCAGGCCGACTTTCTTCATGTTGGACTGACCGGCATATTGCAAAATCAGCTTGCCTACTTCCGAGGAACCTGTAAAAAAAATGCCGGCGACATTCCGATGCAACGCCAGCGCTTTGCCGGCGATGTCGCCATAGCCGGGCACAACATTGAAAACGCCGTCGGGAATTCCCGCCTTTTGAGCCAGTTTGGCCACTTCCAGGATGGAAAAGGAAGATTGTTCGGCCGGTTTGATGACCACCGAATTACCCATCAGCAGCGCCGGAGCAAATTTCCAGACAGAAACAACGAGAGGATCATTCCACGGGGTTATAATGCCTACGACACCGAGCGGTTCCCTGGTAACAAAGGCCAATGAATTGGATCTCGGCGGCACCGCGTAATCGTAATATTTATCCAGGCTCTCCGCAAAATAGCGCAGCGCCGCAATCGCTTTGGGAATCGAATCATAATAATAATTTTTGAAGGCCCTGCCCGTTTCGACCGTGTCCAGAATCGCCAGTCTTTCTCTGCTTTTTTCCATCAAATCCGCCAGTCTTAAAAGAATAGCTTTCTTCTCCAGCGGACTTTTGTTGCGCCATATTCCTGATTCAAAACTTTTCCCGGCCGCCGCGACCGCACGATCGATATCCCCGCTATCGCAGGCGCAAAGCCCGGAAAGATCCATTCCATCGACAGGGCTGACCTTATTGATGATTTTACCACCGTGCGATTTCACAAAAGCGCCGTTGATAAAAGCTCTTTTTTCGATGATGAGCCGGTCCGCTTTATACTTGATGTTTTTGATCATTGCCTTATTTCCCCTGCCACGAAGTCATCATTCAATTTAATATTGTCCGTCAAATGAATCGGTCGTATTCGCCGATGACATCAATCTTGTTCCCGTTACGGGATGCCTTGATTATTTCAAGAATCTCCATGTTGGATTCGTGTCTCAGACAGTGGAATGTGCATTTTTCAGACGGGTCAGCGAACCGCATCACTTCTTTGCGGCGCTGCCCGTTCCACATGTCCGTGAACGATGTCGTCTGGACATCCCCTATCCGGAAATTTGCTTTGCCGCGCCAGTAAGGACAGATAAACACGCCCGAAGGACAGATTAATGTTCTCAGTTCCAAAACCGGACATTTTTTGTATTTTTTTTTCTGGAGGGTTTTGACGCCGTTTAACGAATCTTCGAGGTTGATCGCCTTCATGATCCTGAATGAATCGGTTGCGAGAGATTCCAGGCGCTTGATCTCTTCTTTCGCCTCCCGCATGCGTCCTTCACTATGCACAACAAGGGCATGATCGATGCCCCCCGTGTACTGGTAACTGGGCTTGACTTCGAAATAATCACAGCCGATCTCTCTGGCCAGCAGGGCAGCATCGTAAATTTCATAGATATTGGATTGAATGTCGAATCCGTCAGCCTCCGTGCGGATTAAAAAAGAAAAACCCATTTTACCCTTTTTGATTTTGGCCAGTTTTTTCATGTTATTCAAAACATGCCTGAATTTTGATGCCCCGCTTTTTGCGGGCCTCAACCGGTCAAACGTTTTCGCGGTCGCCGCGTCCATCGAAATTCGTGTCCAACTTGAAACTTCGGCAATGATATTCAAATACTTATCGATCAGCGTTCCGTTGGTGGTAATACCGAGATGAACGTCATGATCCCCGAGATATTGCATGAATTTGCCGATCACCGGATGCATCAGCGGCTCGCCGCCGCCGATCAGTATCACAGCTTTTACGCCGGCTTCTTTTAACTCGACGCCCAGCGAAAGAAGTCTTTCATTGGAAAACCGGCCTTTGTTGGCCACGATATCTTCACTGACGCAACCGGGACATACCAGATCGCAGGCTTCTGTGGGATCGAGTTCAACCACCAAAGGACTCGTTGTCCCCGCTGCCCAGTCGGTTTCCAGGATTTTCTTCACGACAAAATCCTGGGACAGTTTTTTGATGATATTCATTTTCTGCGGCATAGGACGCTGCTTCTCAATGCCTTCAAAACATTAAACGTTTATTCTTTCAATCGGCGGTGTCGTTTCCTGAACAATGTAGAGAGGCCTGTTTTTAACTTCGTTATAAATTTTACCGATGTATAAGCCGACAATTCCGGTGACCATGATGATGAGTCCCGATAGAAAAAACAAAGAAACCATCAGGCTTGTCCATCCGCTCGCCACGTGCGCATTAAAAAAGTATCTTATAATCAGCCAGCAACCGTAAATTAAAGAGATGGATGAAATAAAAAAACCCATTTGAATCGCTAGCAGAAGGGGCTTATTGGAATGCGACAAGATATGTTCCAGAGCGAGTTTTAATCTGCTTTTAAATGAATAAGATGATTTGCCGCTTGCCCGGGGGGAATGATCCACGCCCACCTCCAGCCTCGGAAACCCCACCAGCGTCACCAAAAGGCCGAATGACCTGTCGGATTCCTTGAATTGCCTGACGTTCTCAATAACTTTTCTGGAGTAGATGCCGAAATTTGATATCTTGTTGTTAAGTTTTTGATCGGTGAGATAATTAAACACCACATAAAACAATTTGGAGGTCGTTCTGACGATAAACGGATCTTTACGGTTTTCTCTTTTGCCGACCACGATTTCATAGCCGTCGGATGCTTTCTCATAAAGTTTTTTAATTTCTTCGGGTCGGTCCTGCAAATCGCCGTCCATCACCACCACCCAATCCCCATCGCAATAATCCAGCCCGGCGGTGATCGCGTAGTGCTGACCGAAATTCCTGGAAAGATTTATGCCTTTCACACGCCCGTCTTTGCCAGCCAGCTCTTTAATCACCTCCCAGTCTCTTTCCGGACTGGCGTCATTGACAAAAATAATCTCAAATCGTCCGGCGATCTGCTCCAGGCAGGCCACCAACCTCTGGTACAATTCATGGAGGCAATCCGCGCAATGATAACAGGGGATGACCACCGATATTTTGTTATTTTTACTCATATAATTGGACATTTGCACAACAATCCACAAATTTCAACTCTTTTGTCCTCCCGTATTTAGAGGACCATTTTTTGATTATTTACAACCCGCGCAACTGCGCAAAGACTTCCCCCAAAATAATTTGGAATGAAATCAATCCATCTGTTTTCTATCCGGCAAAGCCCAAGTAAAATTTTATTGATCAGAGGATTTTTTATGGAATCTTCCGCCTTGTATACCTCATAATTTCCGCCTTTATCAGGACGAATTATCCTTCTCATCAATAAAAGCGGAGTTATCGACATGAAGAAATATTTCATATCGATAATTTCAAATCCATTGGCTTCAAGTGTTTTTTTCAAATCCTCTTTTGTGTAACGTCTTTTGTGATGCGTTACATTATCATAGAGACTCCATAACCACTTGTGAGCCGGAACAGTAAGAAATATCTTGCCACTCTTTTTATGTAACATTCTCCGGATATTTTGCAGAACCACATTTTCTTCATCGATATGCTCCAGCAAATCAAACAAACATACAAAATCAAACTCATCTTCAAACGTCACTTTGCGTATATCAAACTGGTATAGTTCCTTGCTTCCATAACGCTGGGCGTATGCAAGACCGTTTCTATGCAATTCACCGACACATATCTTTTCATAACCGCTGGATATCAGATATCCTGTTACATTTCCGGTCCCTGCCCCGATGTCAATCCCTCTGCTTTTTTGATCAACATGCTTCTTCAAACGATCCAGAAGAAACTCTTTACGGGCGACAAACCAAAAATTTTTATTTTCACATTGGATGTGACCATCAAGACCCTGCGCGTGATAATCAGGATGTTCTTCATCGACATCATCAAATACAAAAACATTATCAATTATTTTATATTTTCTCAGGATCATTCATCCACCGAGGACGCGTATTTCTCTTGAAAACGAAACGACTTAAAATAACCGATGGCAAAAACAAGGTCCTAATATTATTAAACAAAAAAAGTGATTTATTTTTACATAGGCGTCATATGATTTCAACCTTTATTATTTTTCTTTAGCATAAACATTCGATACCGGGATGGACTTTTAGATTGAATTATTAAGCAGAAATGTTATGAAAAACAAGTCGGATTATAGAAAGGAGTCGGCATGCACACCTTAAATACTTTGAGTAAAACGTGGGTGATGTTTTTCTTGATTTTCTCTTTTACCGGATGTGCTTCCGTCAACATGGAAATAAGCAGACAAACTCCTCGGCAGAACATGGCGAATACCGGTTTGCTGGCCGGAACAGCAAAGGCCGACATCACGGCGACTCCGGGAATGCCTATGGGGGGCTATGCCCTGTGGGCCAATTTTGGTCAAGGTTTCCGGACCAGACTATATGCCCGGGTGCTGTATTTAAAACCTGATTCAGGCCGCTCAGTTGCCCTCGTCCAATGCGATTTTTTAACAGGATCTTTACTGCTCAATCACCGGGTAGCGGAACTCATCGCAAAGGAAACCGATATTGGAATAGACGGGTTGCTGATCGCGGGAACGCACACCCATTCAGCGCCCAGTAATTACGCAGACAATAACTTTTATAACGACAATACCTCAAATGCGCGGGGCTTTGATCCGGATTATTTTCATTATCTTTCAACGCAAATAGCCGATGCTGTTATTCGCGCCTATCAAGAAAGAAGGCCGGCGAAAATGGCCACCGGTAAAACGCAAATTTTTAATATGACCCGAAACCGCAGCATTGACGCCTATCATGCAAACAAAAACATATCCGAGGAAAATCCGCCTGATATTTATGAGGCTGTCAATCCTGAAATGCATATGATCCGCGTGGACGCGCGCGATCACGACGGACAATACCGCCCGTTGGCCGCGGTTTCCACTTTTTCCATTCATGCAACGGCGGTGTCCTCAAAAAATGAGTTTTACAACGGCGACGTATTCGCCTATATCGAACGGGAAGTGGAATACGGCATCAAGGATGAGTACAAAACGCCATGGGAACCCATTCATGCCGCATTCAACAGCACTCATGCCGATACCTCTCCCAACTACAGCAAGCAGGGCTTTCCCGAAGCACGCAGACTAGGAAAATATATCGGGGAAAAAGCCTGGGAACTGTTCCGCTCCATGGACGGAAAGCTAAAAAATGATGTGACGATTGTTTTTGCGGCCAAAGAGATAAATCTTTACTCCGAGCCTTGCATCGATGGAATATGCCTCTGCGACAGACCGGTTGTCGGCGCAGCGCTTGCCGCAGGAGCAGATGACGGCGCCTCTCCCATATTAAAAGACCTCCCCTGGACCCGACAGGGGTCTCCCCGGTGGTTTTTTACAAAATCCTGCCAAGGCCATAAGCGCACCCTGGGCGGTCCTTTTCAGTATCTTGTTCTTCCCAAAAAAGATTTTCCTCATCAATTGTTTTTGCAGGCCATTCAGATTGACGACATCCTTCTTCTGCCTCTGCCCTTTGAAACAACAAAAGAATCCGGCGTACGACTAGCCAAGCAGGCGCTGAATAGTCTTGCAGCAGAAAACAAAGAGGACATCCGTTCTTCTGTTATTATAAGCTGCGCCAACGGCTATTTCGGCTACATGACCACCCCCGAAGAATACAGCATCCAGCGTTATGAAGGCGGCCATACACTTTACGGACCGCAAACCCAGCCTTTTGTAGCCGGTCAATTAGGCAAACTCGTGCTCGAAATGGGAAAAGGAAACGTCGAAAATAATTTTTCTGAAAAATGGTCTTACAATTTGAGGTCCAAAAGATTTACGGCCGGCGTAGCATCAAGCGATGCGAAGAGGGCAACAAAAGCCGAGCCGGCATTGACGACCGTTAAGAAAGATGAAGAACCTTACTGGTCTTTTGCCTGGGAGGATTTACCGCCCAACCTGATTTCATGGAAACAGACTCTGGTGCAAATAGAAGAAAGCAGCGACAAAATTACATGGGAAAAACTTCAAATCAACGGACGCCCCATGGACGACAGCGGCTATGATATTTCAATCCTCTGCACGGATATCATCCGCCAGGGAAAGACCGGAATTTATGAAACACGCTGGTACAATCCTGAAACGGCCAAAAACAAATATTATCGATTTGCTATTCTACCCCAGCCGGGACAGGACTACCTTTATTCATCTCCTTTTCGCTGATACGGACAGATTCCAGCGGGTATTTCCGCAATAAAAAACCCCGTCGGCTTTATTGCCCACGGGGTTTCTGCGTGATGATGAATTACAATCGTTTAAACCTTGCTCCGCATTTCTCTGGCAAATATCCGGGCATCCTCAAGATCGTGCTCGTCGGGATGACGAAGCGCACCGCGCGCTTCCTCGGCCCAGGCTTTGTTCACCGGATCCTTCTCCAGGGCGTCGATAATCTTCGGATTGACTTTTCCGCGACAATTGAAATGACCGAACACTTTCAGTTTGGCGGCGAGACTGACCGCGTGCTCCAACGCCTGCTGCGGTAATTGCCCTCCGCGCAGGGATCCGTGCGTAGAAAAGAATGCGATTTTCTGACCGGCCTGTATTTGTCCCATGAAGACGGCGGCTTTCGTCGGCACGCTGTGCATCTGTACCGGAAAGCCGAAGAAGATCAAATCGTAGCCCTCCACGCTTGTAATATCCTGAATACTTTTGCATTCTTTTTCCACATCTATCGCGTCAAATATTGCCTCGGCAATTTTTTGGGTATTTCCCGTTTCGGAATAATAAGCGACAAGAATTTTCATGAAACCTCCTCAAAATGTTTTTTATTCTATACACAATTTTCCGTTTTTTTTCAACCGCTGAAGTATCCGGAGGCTGACGAAACGGTCATGACGGATCAACGCGGATGAGCATGGCGTCGCCCTGCGCGTGCCCGGAACAGATCCCGCACACCCCCCAGCCGCCGCCGCGCCTGCTCAATTCATAACCCAGCGTCATCAGAATCCGCGCTCCGGTTGCGCCGATGGGATGGCCATAGGCCACGGCCCCGCCGTTAATGTTGACTTTCTTAAACATGTCTTCTTTGGACATTCCCAGAATAGAGCGGCAGCTCACCAGCGCCACCGCGGCAAAGGCTTCGTTGATTTCAATCACATCCATCTGATCGAGCGTCATCTCATTCTGCTCCAGGATTTTCTTGATGGCCAATCCCGGCACTGTCGCGATATCTTTCGTCGGTTGGGAAACTTCAGCGTAATCCACGATGGTAAAAATCGGTTTCAGTCCCAGTTCATCGGCTTTTTCCCGGCTCATCAACAGGCAGACATCGCCGCCGTCATTGACACCGGGCGCGTTTCCGGCGGTCACACTGCCCGGCTGGCCGGTCACGGTGCTTAGATGATTAAATACCGGCGGAAGCTTGGCCAACCCTTCCAGAGTGGTTTCCGGTCTTGGACCTTCGTCCTTG
Organism: Smithella sp.; assembly: GCA_030018675.1. GTDB lineage: Bacteria > Desulfobacterota > Syntrophia > Syntrophales > Smithellaceae > Smithella. The sequence goes on along the minus strand of JASEHT010000010.1, from coordinate 10,879 downwards.
TCCGTGACCATTACTTTTTTGCCCTGTTTAACTTCCACCGGAAAAATTTCATTTTCGAGTTTCCCTTCCTTCATCGCGCGCACCGCGTTCATTTGCGAGTTGAGCGCCCATTCATCCTGTTCTTCCCTGCTGAAACCGAATTCATCCGCCACCTCCGAACCGTGAATGGCCATGTGACGGTTATAGAAAGCATCCCAAAGCCCGTCATAAACCATGGAATCCACCACGCGGCCGTTGGGCAAGGCCATCTTCGCTCCCCAGCGCATGTCCGGCAGGACAAACGGACAGTTGCTCATGCTTTCCTGACCGCCTGCGATGCAGATTTCGGCGCGCCCCAGCAAGATCATCTGAAACGCCAGATCAATCGTTTTGATGCCTGACGAGCAGACTTTATTGACGGTAATGGAAGGGACGGATTCCGGCACGCCCGCCAGAATCGTGGCCTGTCTGCCCGGAATCTGACCACAACCCGCGGGCACGACCTGTCCCATAAAAATATAGTCAATTTCCGCCGGGGCTAATTTTCCTTCCGTCCGTCGTAAAATCTCCTTGATTGCCAAAGCGCCCAGCTCCATGGCCGACAAATCCTTCAGCGCCCCGCCCGCGCGGCCGTATGGCGTCCGGCAGGCTTCCACACACACCACTTCCCGGAATTTTTTATGCGGATTTTTTATTTTCCGTCCCATGGTCGTAAAATCCGGGCTTCTTTCACCGAACTTCGCGATGGGAGCATCCCTGTAAATATCCGCCTTTTTTTTATCCAGCTTTTGCGGCACGTTAGACATAGAAAACCCTCCTCACTGCGTTTTATGGCAACGGTTATTGATTGACAAAATATTTTCGACTTTCTTGCACAGAGTATTTTCAAAGTCAACTGTTTTGGCCGGTGTATCTTATCAAAACACGGCGATGGCCCGGCCGTTGTCTGCACAACAATCCGATTGACGGAAGATAAAAAATCCGATAAAAAAATCGGGAGCGAATTCAATATCCGGACACCGGAAACGAAACACAGGGCAGACCATTGAAAAACAGGACAACACCGTTTTGATGAAAAATAATCTGGCCTTCAGAGTTATCTTATTAATTCTGTTAATATCCCTATCAGCATATATCTTCATTCACTATGATATCCATCTTCTGTTTCGGGACAGACACAAACTGGTTCTTTTTATCCAGTCTTATCCCTATGACTGGCTTATTTTTATTTTTGTTCAGATCATCCAGGTGGTCGCCGCGCCGATTCCGGGAGAACTGACGGGAATCATCGGCGGTTATCTGTACGGTCCTCTCTGGGGAACGCTTTACTCCACCATCGGTCTGACGATCGGTTCCTGGATCGCATTCATGCTGGCAAGATTTTTCGGCGAACCGCTTCTGGAAACCATGGTCAAAAAAGAGGTGTATGAAAAATTCGACCACTTCATGGAACACAAAGGATTGCTGGTTTCTTTTATGCTTTTTCTGATTCCGGGATTTCCGAAGGACTATTTATGCTACATCATGGGCGTCAGCCGCATTCCCGCCGTTACGTTTATCATCATCTCCACCGCCGGCCGCATCTTAGGCACCATCATGCTCTCGATCACCGGCAATGTCGCACGTAACGGACAATACATTTTTCTAACAATCATGCTTCTGCTGGGCGTTGCGATCTTTTTTTCGGTTTACTATTATCACGACAGACTGATCGAGCTGCTCAAAAAGAGAAAAGGATGAACGCCCCGGCGGTCTGACTCCCGACGCGCCCCGGCGTTTTTCAGATATCTCTTTTATCCAGCACGCTGGCGATTCTGCCGTCCCGGCGGGCCAGGCTGTTGGCCTCGACCAGACGGACATCCACGTCAATGCCGATGACCGAACCGATGCGTTTTTTGACGGCCTCCGGAAAAGATCGCTGTTTCTGCAATTCGAGCGAGAAAATCTTGTCGGTAACTTCGATGACAATTTTCACCGTATCCATCGCGCCTATTCTTTCCACGACGATCTGATAGGGCGTTTCCCCCTGCGCGATACTGAAAAGCGCGTCCTCGATCTGCGAGGGATGAACGTTGACGCCCCGGATGATCAGCATATCGTCGGACCGGCGGGTAATTTTTTTCATGCGCACCATCGTGCGGCCGCATTCGCACGGCGTGTAGTCCAGGCTGGTCATATCGCCCGTTCGGTAGCGAATCATCGGAAAGGCCTCGCGGGTCAGGCTGGTCAGCACCAGCTCCCCCTCGCTTCCCGCAGGCAATACCTCGCCGGTTGCGGGATGGATAATCTCCGGAATAAAATGGTCTTCATTCAGGTGCATTCCCTTCTTGTGCGAACACTCGCCGGCCACACCGGGTCCGAGCACCTCGGAAATGACGTAATTGTCGGTCGCGCTTAAAAACAGTCTGGTTTCGATCTCATCGCGCATTTTTTCCGACCAGGGCTCCCCGCCGAAGAGTCCCGTTTTCAGAGAAAGCGATTTGGGATCAATGCCCAGCTGCTCAACGCGGTCGGCCAGGGCGATCGCGTAGCTGGACGTGCTGACGAGCGCCGTCGTTTTATAATCCTGCATGATCATAATCTGCTTGTCGGTGTTGCCCGTACTCATCGGAATCACCGACGCGCCGATCGTCTCCGCGCCGTAATGCACGCCGAACGCGCCCGTAAAAAGGCCGTAGCGGAAAGTGATCTGCACCACATCATCGCGGGTAACGCCGGCCGCCGTCATGACACGCGCCGCCAGGTTCGACCAGTTTTTGATGTCGTTTTTCGTGTAGCCCATGACAATGGGCTTGCTGGTCGTGCCCGAGGAAGAATGAATCCGGACAACTTCCCGGAGCGGAACGGCAAACATACCGTAAGGATAATTGACGCGCAGATCTTCTTTGGTGGTAAAAGGCAGCCGGGTCAAATCGGAAAGCGACCGGATCTCCTCCGCCACAATGCCCGACGCGTTGAATATTTTCCGGTAGTGCGTGACATTCTTGTAAACCCGGTTGACAATGGCCTGAAGCCTTTCCAGTTGAAGCTGTTCAAGCTCATCCCGTGACAGGCACTCATGATCCGTATCCCAGATATTCATAAAAACCTCCCCTAATTTATCGCTCCCATATCTCTTTCTTATCTTTGCCCAGATACGCCCTTTGAACGTCCTTGTTCTCCAGCAGTTCGGCGGCCATGCCTTCCAGAATCATCCGGCCGTTTTCCAGCACGTAACCGCGATGGGCCATCTTCAGCGCAGCCCGCGCGTTTTGTTCCACCAGTAAAATCGTCGTCTTCTCCTCCCGCGAAAAGTTCTCAATCACCCGGAAGATTTCCTGTGTGACCATGGGCGCCAGCCCCATGGAAGGCTCGTCCAGCAGCAACAGCTTCGGGTTCGCCATCAACGCCCGGCCGATAGCCAGCATTTGCTGCTCCCCGCCGGACAATGTCCCGGCAAGCTGCTTTTTCCTCTCGCGCAGAATCGGAAACAAGTCATAGACAAATTCCTTGTTTTTCTTCACCTTGTCTTTTCCGGACAGAAACTTCTGCTTCAGATACGCCCCTAGTTCAAGATTGTCGTCCACGGAAAAAGGTTTGAAAACCTGCCGTCCTTCCGCCACCTGCGAAATGCCGAGCCGAACAATCTGATGCGGAGCAAGATTATTGATCGGAGTATCATGAAAAAAAATCTGTCCGCTTTGCGGCGGAACAATGCCGGAAAGAGAATTCAACAGCGTGGTCTTGCCCGCGCCGTTCGCACCGATCAGCGTGACGATTTCGCCCTCCGAAAGGTGCAGGGAAACATTGGTCAACGCCTGCGCCTGACCATAATAGGTGTTGATGTTTTTTATCTTCAGCATAGCAACCTTGTAAAAAGTCCATATGCAGCGTTGTGCTGCATATTTCGTCACTGCGGCGTACACTAAAAAGTACGCCTCGTTCCTCAATATTTGCACGCCTTGCCTCTGGAACTTTTTACAAAGCCGCTAACTTGCGACTTATCATTCCATTGGGCGGAAACAATTTCAGATGAATGTTCCCAGACAAAGCTGTCAGTCCGACCCAAGGTAAGCGGAAATCACTTCCTGATTTTCCTGAATTTCCCGCGGCGAACCTTGCGCCAGTTTCTTCCCCAGATTCAGGACAACGATGGGATCGCAAATATCCATCACCAGATCCATGTCATGTTCCACCAGCACGACGGTGATGCCGGTTTCCTTGATTTTTAAAATGAGTGACGCCAGTTCAACGGTTTCCCGGCTGTTGAGACCCGCGGCCGGCTCGTCCATCAGAATCATTTTCGGATTGGCCGCCAGCGCCCGTGATATTTCCAAAAGCCTTCCTTTACCGAACGGCAGATTAGCCGCCGCAACGCCGGCCATATCGGTCATGCCGGTGAATTCCAGCCATTCCATACTTTTTTCACGGATGAATTTTTCCTCTTTGATCTGACGGGGTAGCCGGAAGGCGCACGAAAAAATCCCGCTCTTCGTGCCCGTGTGCAGACCAACCATGACATTCTCCAGCACAGTCATCTGGCCGAAAAGTTCCACGTTCTGAAACGTGCGCACCAGACCGAGAGACGCCAGTTTCTCCGTGTCCAGGAAGGAAATGTTCTTGCCGTCGAGAACGACCTCTCCCGAGGTCTGGGCATAAAGACCGGTGACAATGTTAAAAAGGGTGGTTTTGCCCGCGCCGTTGGGCCCGATGACGCCCGTGATCGAGCCGGCGGCTACGGAAAAGGAAACCTCCTCCAGCGCGGTCAGCCCGCCGAAAATTTTGGTGATGGAATCAAGCCTGAGCATGCTCATCCTTCCTCTTTGCCTTACGGGCCGCGATGTATTGCGTCACCATCTGAATGCCGCTGACCAGTCCGCCGGGCATGAACATCGTCATTAAAATCAGCATCAGTCCGTAAACGATGATGTCGAGGTCATGAAAGACGCGCAGGAATTCCGGCAGCATCGTTAGAATGGCCGCGCCCAGAAAAGAGCCGTAAATGCTGCCCAGCCCGCCGACCACAACCATCGTGAGCAACTCCACGGAAAAGTGAAATCCGAAAGACGCGGGGGCGATAAACGTCACCACATGGGCGTAGAGACTGCCGGCAAAGGCGGAAATAACGGCGGACACCGTGAAAATCTGAACCTTCAGGATTCTGGCGTTCACACCCATGACGCGGGCGGCCACTTCCGAATCGTGAATCGCTCTCAGCGCGCGACCGATTCTCGACTGCGTCAAATTGATGGCCAGCAGCATGACCGCCAGCGTCGAGATCCAGACCAGATAATAATTGTTCCAGTCGTTGTCGAACACCAGCGGCCCGACGCTCAGATAAGGAATGCCGGACAGGCCGGACGGGCCTCCGGTAACGCTGACGGTTTCGTTGAAAACAATATACATGATGATGCCGAACCCGAGCGTGGCCATCGCCAGATAATGACCTTTGAGCTTCAAAATGGGAAAGCCGATGACAAAAGCCAGCGCCCCGGCGCAAAACGCCGCCAGAATCATAACCAGAAAGGGATCAAGCGGGAACCGGGTCGTGAGGATGCCGGAGATATAAGCGCCCAGGCCGAAAAAAGCGGCATGTCCAAGAGATATCTGTCCGGCATAGCCCAGCAGCAGGTTGAGGCCAATCGCGAGTATCGTGTTAATGCCCACGAAAATCAGGACCGTTATGAGATAACTGTCTTTCAGGAAAAACGGCGCTGAAAGCGCGGCAGCCGCGAAAATAAGAAATACAATGATCTGTCTTTTCTTTTCTGTCATCATCTTCCAATCAAGTTTTCAAACCCAAGTTTCGGCGCCTCTCAAAAACATCAGTGCGCGGGCTAAAACCTTTCCGTCTCCTTCTTGCTGAACAGACCCTCGGGTCGGAAAAATAGAATCAACAGCAGGATGATAAAAGCGATGGCATCCTTGTAACTGGCCGAAATAAAACCGGCGCCCAGCGCTTCCAGAAGCCCCAGCACCAGACCGCCGAGCACCGTTCCGAAACCGGTGCTCATGCCGCCGATAATCACCGCGCAGAAGCCTTTCAGGCCCAGCATGATGCCGACATCGTAAGAGGTCATGGTCAGGGGTGCGATGATGATTCCCGCCATCGAACCGATCGCCGCGCTGATCACAAAGGAAATCAGCGTCATGCTTTTGACACTGATGCCTACCAGTCCGGCAGCCTGCGCGTTATAGGCGCAGGCGCGCATGGCCTTGCCCATCATGGTGTAATTAAAGAAAATCCTGCTGATGATGATAATCAAAACCGTAACGCCGAAAATCCAGAGATGCTGGGGCAACATCGTCGCGCCGGCGATCAGAATGGGTTCATTGCTGGAAAAAGCCGGCAGCGCGTGCGTGTCCTTTCCCCAGACCAGCATCGCGATGCCGCGGATCAGAATGCTCGCACCGATGGTGATGATAATGAGCCGGAGGGGTTTCGCGTTGCGCAGAGGCCTGATGGCGAGGCGCTCAAAAACAACACCGACGATGGTTGAAATCATGACCGCGAGCAGGACGGCCGGGACAAGCGGCAGATGAAAAACCGTCAAAAAGAAAATCGTCAGCATACCGCCGAGCATGACGAATTCCCCCTGCGCGAAATTGATAATCCCGGTGGCGTTGTAAATGATCGCGAAACCAAAACCGATCAGCGCGTAGATGGCGCCGTTGGAAAGTCCGGAGAGAACATATTGAATTAATTGCTGAAAATTATCCATTAAACATAGAAACTGCGGTCGGCCAAAAGATTAATACGGCGCGGGATCAATTGCGTCCCGCGCCGCCTGTAATCCATGGACAATTAAAATTTATTTTATAAGCTTCCAGTCGCCGTTGACCACCTGCACAAGAACGAAGGCGTCGCTGGTCAAACCGGCGTGATCATCAGGCGAAAAGCTGAACGTTCCACCGATACCCGAGAATTTTTTTGTTTTCTCAAGTTGATCGCGAATGGCTGCCGGTGAAAAACCGCCCTTTTCCATGGCATTTTTCAAAAGCATGATCGCATCCCAGGCGTGACCGCCGAAATGATCCCCTTCCACCTTGTAGCGTTCCTGATATTTCCGGACATAGTTCATCAGGTTTTTCTTCTGCGGATCGGAATCGGGCAACTGATCGGCAACAATGACCTTTCCGGAAGGAAGAATGATGCCTTCGGCGCCGTCACCGGCGAGTTCGATGAATTTCTTGGACGAAACGCCGTGACTCATGTAGATAGGCGTCTTGATCCCCAGTTGTCTGGCGTTTCTCGCCACAATGGCCGGACCGGGATTGGTGCCCCAGCAGATAATCGCCTGGGCTTCATTGCCGCGGATCTTGGTCAGCTGCACCGTCATATCCGTGTCTTTCGGTCCGTAGGTTTCATCGGAAATGATTTTGATGTCGAATTCCTTCGCCTGCAACCGGAGCTGTTCTCTGCCGGAGGAACCGAAACCGTCGGAAACAGTCAGGATCGCGACTTTGTCGATTTTCTGCTGCTGGAGATGCCTGTAAATTTTCATGACGGCCAGTACATCGTTTTGCGCCGTTTTAAAAACCCATTTATTCACCGGCTCGGTTATTTTGATTCCCGCCGCGCAGGAAATCATAGGAATCCCCGCTCTTTCTACAACCGGGATGACCGCCATGCTGTCGCCGGTGGTGCTGGGGCCGATGATCGCCACTACCTTATCGTCCTTGATGAGCTTGTTGGCCGCCTGCACCGCTTTGGTGGCATCGCCCTGCGTGTCGTAAACGACCAGTTCCAGTTTGCGTCCCTTGATGCCGCCGGCCTTGTTGATTTCATCCACCATCATCACCGCCGTATTGCGTTCCGGTTCACCGAGGAAAGACGCCGGTCCGGACACGGAGAACAGCGCGCCTATTTTCACGGGAGGAGCGGCAAAAACGGCTCCGGCCATTAAAAAGCTGAAACACAACACTAAAATCATTCTGAAAACATTCCTCGACATAGACACCTCCACTTAAAATTTTTATAAACTTCTGATCGGCAGAAGAACCGGCAACTTCCCAATATCTTTGCCGATTCGTAAATCACAGATAAAACATCATGTCAAACGAAAAATGCCTTTGCCAATGCGTTGCCGAAGCATTTTTCGTTTAATCCGCTTTATTAAACGACGGGGATTCTAATAGTGAACGTCGTTCCCTCGCCGCCCTCGCTTCTGACGGTTATCTCCCCTTTATGCCGCTGGATAATTTCATACGTGATGCTCAGCCCCAGTCCCGTGCCTTTGCCAGCTTCCTTGGTGGTAAAGAAGGGCTCGAAAATTCGAATCAGATTTTCACGCGGGACCCCGCTTCCCGTGTCGGAAACCTCCATGAAGACAACGTTGTCTTCATGCCATGTTTTAATGCCGATGATGCCCTTTTTCTCGATGGAATTGACGGCGTTGATCAGGAGATTCACGAAAACCTGATTGATTTGCCTCGGATAACACTTGACGCGGGGCAGATTGCCGTAATTCTTCCGCAGTTCGGCTTTGTATTTCAGTTCGTTCCAGACGATGACAATGGCGCTTTCGATGCATTCATGGATATCGGCTTCCTTGTATTCCTCCTCATCCATACGGGAAAAGCTGTTCAGTTCATGGACGATTCTCTTGACCCTGTCCGAACCGTTGATCGACTCCCTGATCATTTCCCTGATGTCGCCGATGACGTAATCCAGTTTCAGCTCCTTGCGGGCCTTGTTCATTTTCCGCACAGCGGCCACATCCTTAAAGGATTTGATCATGTCCGACTGTATGCCGATAAACTCGGTCAGACGGACCACATACTTTTCGAGCGTTCCCAGATTGCTCGATATGAAGGACATCGGATTATTCAGCTCATGCGCTACGCCGGCGGCCAGCTGCCCGATGGACGCCATCTTTTCCTGATGAAGAACTTTCAACTGCGACGTTTTCAGTTCCTCATAGGTTCTCTCCAGCCTTTCGAGAGCGTGCTTGATGTGCTTTCTGTTCTCTTCGATTTCTTTGTTTTGCCGGATCAGTTCCTTTTCCATTTGTCTGCGTTTGGTCACATCGCGGGAGATTCCCCTGAACCCGATGAAAGAATCTTCGGTGTCCCGGATGATGGAAACGGACGTTTCGGAAATCAGTTTGGTTCCGTCTTTATGGATGGCTTCCATATCCATCAGGCTCACCGGCAGATTGGTTTTATAGCTTTTGTCCACGGCGGCATAGAGCGTTTTCAGCGTCGGCTCATCCAGCAGGCGCCAGTATTTCTGTCCAATTAACTCTTCCCGCGCATATCCGAGAGATTTACACATGGCGTTATTGACGAAGGTAAACCGCCCGTTCATATCCGCTTCATAGTAGGCTTCCTCGATATCTTCCAGAATGACGCGCCTTTTTTCGGCGTGTTCGCGCATGGTCTCTTCCATTCTTTTTCGTTCGTCGCTGCGCCGTTCAAATCTTCGGCGGTCGCCCTGCCGCCGGTCATCGTCACACTGAATGTCCTCCGGCGGCTTGGTGACGGTGCCTCTCCGTTCGCAACAGCGGCGGTCGCTTTTTCTACGTTCGACAACATTGCTCATATTCCCCTCCGCACTGAATCATTTTAAGACTGATTTTTTCAACAAAAGCTTCCGGCAATGCCGGCAAATATTTCACGGATTCTTTCCGTCGTCGTCATCCTGCTCCACCAGCGTGACGTCGGATGATGCTACAGTTTCCGGCATCATCTCCACGGATTTAAGTTTATTCGAAAGCGTCTTCGTTTTTTTCTGCGCGTCATCCACGGTCGAAGCCGCCTGATCCAGCTTTTTACGCACCGTCTCCAGCGTATCGCCGAACCGGGCAAAAGCCGTTTTCACCTCGCCCAGCACCTTCCAGACTTCTCCGGAACGCTTCTGTATCGCCAGCGTACGGAACCCCATCTGCAGACTGTTTAAGAAGGCGGCAAACGTCGTGGGGCCGGTCACAACGATATGATACTGCCGCTGCAAAAGACTGATCAGATCCGTGCGACGGATGACTTCGGCGTAGAGACCCTCAGACGGCAGAAACATAATGCCGAAATCCGTGGTTCTGGGCGGCGCAAGATATTTCTGGGAAATATCCCGGGCGGCTTTTTTAACGCTTGCTTCGAGCTGCCGGACGGCTTCCTCCGCGGCCGGCGCGTCGGCGCGTTCCTGAGCATCCAGCAGTCTTTGATAATCTTCCACCGGAAATTTCGCGTCCACCGGAATCAGCACGGCATCGGCGGCAGATCCGCCCTGGCCGGGCAGCCTGATGGCGAATTCCACAAAGTCGTTTCCGTTTTCCTGTATCTTCACATTTTTCAGGTATTGTTCGGGGGAAAGCATCTCCTCCAGTAAAGCACCCAACTGCACCTCGCCCCATGTCCCGCGCGACTTCACATTCGTCAGCACTTTCTTCAGGTCGCCGACGCCCGCGGCTAGAGTGCGCATATCGCCGAGTCCCTGATGAACCTGTTCGAGCCTCTCCGAGACCTGCTTAAAGGATTCACCCAGTCTCTTCTCCAGCGTGCTTTGCAGTTTTTCGTCAACCGTTTCGCGCATTTTCTCTAGCTGGCGGGCGTTGTCCTCCTGAATCTGCTTGAGTTTCTCATCAATGATTAGCCGGACGGATTCCATTTTCTTTTCCGTGACGGCGGTCAGCTCCGCCAGGCGCGTCTGCACGTCGGCGCTGAACGATTTAAGGTTGTCGGCCAGCTCCGTTCTTTCCCGATAAGCCTGAGCCTGCACCTCTTCGCGCAGCCGGGCTCCTTCATCGCGCACGGAACGATCGGTTCTCTCCTGAAAATCGCGCAGACTGTCCATCCTGTCGGCCAGCGGCCTGATGTCTTCCGTCACGCTGCCGACGCGGCGCGACAGGAATGCGAACCCGGCAACCATCAGGATGACAAGGATGATCATAATGATCGTGATGACCAGAATTAATTCCATTTC
>JASEHT010000109.1 GCA_030018675.1 Smithella sp. | reverse complement strand
GGATAAAGCGGTTGACTTAATTGACGAGTCAGCATCGCGTTTGAGAATAGAACTGGACAGTATGCCCTCGGAAATCGATGCGATTGACCGCAGAATTATTCAACTGAAAATAGAACTTCAGTCTCTGAAAAAAGATACGGACAAGACCGCCAAGGAAAGGCGTGACAGAATTGAAAAGGAACTGGCCGAACTGAAATCAAGTATGGATCAGATGAAGGTCCACTGGTCAAGCGAAAAGGATATCATTAAAAAAATTCAAAATATAAAGAGTCAAATTGAATCTTTGAAAATTGAGGAGGCCAATGCCGAGCGAGAGCAGAAATACGAAAAAGTTGCTGAGATTCGTCACGGTAAATTGGTTGAGTTGAATAAAAAACTTCAGGAAGGACAGAAAAAACTGGAGGATGTTCAGAAGAACAATCCGATGCTCAAAGAAGAGGTGGATGCGGAAGACGTAGCCGAAGTTGTTTCCAACTGGACAGGTATTCCACTTTCCCGGATGATGGAAAGCGACGTGCAGAAACTGATTCACATGGAAGAGCGTCTTCAAATGCGCGTTATCGGTCAGGAGGAAGGCATTGCCGCAGTGTCTGCTGCTCTGCGACGTGCACGCTCCGGTTTGCAGGATCCCAATCGCCCCATCGGCTCGTTTATTTTTCTGGGGCCGACCGGTGTGGGTAAAACCGAGCTGGCGCGGGCGCTCGCGGAGTTCATGTTCGACAATGAACATGCGATGATCAGAATTGACATGTCCGAGTATATGGAAAAGCACGCAGTTGCGCGTCTGATCGGCGCTCCGCCCGGTTACGTCGGATATGATGAAGGCGGCTATCTCACCGAAGCCGTGCGTCGAAAACCCTACAGCGTATTGCTGTTTGATGAAATTGAAAAAGCGCATCCGGATGTGTTCAATATCTTATTGCAGATCCTGGATGACGGACGGCTTACGGACGGACACGGACGGACCGTGGATTTCAAGAATACGGTGGTCATCATGACCTCCAACGTTGGCAGTCAATGGATTCAGGAGCCGACGCTGGATGACGATGAAAAGAAGAGTCGCTCGATGGATGCATTGCGCGCAACATTCAAGCCGGAATTTTTAAACAGAATAGATGACATCATTATGTTTTCCGCACTCAAACTGGAAGACATCCATAAGATTGTTGACATCCAGATGGATCTCATTGACCGGCGGCTCAGAGAACGCAAAATGAGCGTTGCATTGACGGAAGCGGCTAAAAAATATATAGCCGAGCAGGGCTACAGCCCGGTTTACGGCGCGCGTCCGCTGAAACGTTCGCTGCAGAAGCTGATTCTTGATCCGCTGGCTATGGAGATTCTTTCCGGTAAATTTGCGGAATGCGATAAAATTTTAATTGATCAATCCAAAAAAGGCGAAATAACTTTAAATAAAACATCTTAAAGTTTTTTTACGACAAGGGGAGGGAAGCATTGATGGACGAGAAGAAAAAGGATTCGGGATTTGTGATAAAAGATAAACGTCATTTCGGAGATGCGGCCGAAGATAAACCGCAAGCGGAAAATAAAACGACTGGCGTTGAAACAAAACAGGAAAAGTCCGGGCCAGATGAGTCTCATGAGAATAATTATCCGGCGGTCAGCTTTACAAATTTTGTATTGTCGCTGAGCACGTCGGCGCTTTTTCATTTTGGAGACTTTCCCGATGAAGAAGGAGGACAAACGCAGAAAAATATGCCGGCGGCCAAGCAAACCATTGATATTCTGGATATGCTCAATGAAAAAACTAAAGGGAACCTCGATAAAAACGAAAGCGATTTGATTCAGGGAGTCCTTTACGAATTGAAAATGCGTTTTGTAAAAGAAAAGGCTTAAGATGCGTTGGAGTGCGCCGGCGAAAGTAAATCTTTTCTTACGCGTTCTGAGAAAACGTTCCGACGGTTATCACGACATTTTTTCTTTGATGCAAAAGATAACCATCTTCGATGAGTTGATTTTTTCTCCCCGCCCGGGGGGGGGAATCATGATTCATTGTCCGGAAACCGATTTGCCGACCAATGCTGATAATCTGGTGGTTCGCGCCGCAAAAGCCATTTTTGATTATTGTGACTATCAGTCGGGTATCGAAATTACTCTTATCAAGAAAATACCTATGACCGCCGGTCTCGGTGGTGGAAGTTCTGATGCAGCGACCACTTTAATAGCTCTCAATGAAATATGCTCTTTAAAATTGAAAAAAAGTGAACTGCTGGCCATTGGGGCGAAAATTGGCGCTGATGTGCCTTTTTTTATTTTTGGAAACACCGCCTTGGCTTCCGGAATCGGAAATAGACTAAAACATTTGCGGGGATTGCCGCCATTAAATTTCATATTAATTAAACCCTCCTTTGATATCTCTACAAAAATGGTTTATCAAAGCCTTAATTTAAGATTGACAAGGGGTAAAAATAGTTATAGCATTCCGCGAATTTTGGATATGGGCGACATAATTCAAGGATTGCAGAATGACTTGGAGTCAGTTTCAATAAAAAGACATCCTGAATTGACTGAACTGAAAAAAATGTTGCTCAACCACGGTGCGCTTGGCGCATTGATGTCGGGTAGCGGACCCACAGTCTTTGGTCTTTTTAGGAACGAAAAAGAGGCAAGAAAAGCCCAGGAATTGATAGAAAAAGAGATTCCCGGTAACTGCCAGGTCTTTTTTGCCAAATCTTTGTAATTGTTCATATTCTTTCCAAGATTGTGACAAGGCCCTTCATTAAGAAATACGTATTGGGGCGTCGTCAAGCGGTAAGACACAGGACTTTGATTCCTGCATTCGGAGGTTCGAATCCTCCCGCCCCAGCCAGTAAATTGCGGAGAATATTTCAAATGTTAGAAAGAATAAGGGTTTTTACCGGTAATGCCAATAAAGAACTGGCTCAAAGAATATGCGACAAATTAGGTGTTTCTCTCGGTAAAGCGAATGTAACGACTTTCAGTGACGGGGAAACCCGTGTGGAAATTGATGAAAATGTAAGAGGCATGGATGTTTTCATCATTCAGTCCACCTGCCCGCCCGTTAATGTTACATTAATGGAATTACTTATCATGATCGATGCGATGAAAAGAGCTTCGGCGGATAGAATTACCGCTGTTGTTCCCTATTACGGATATGCCAGACAGGACAGGAAAGTCGCTCCCCGGGCTCCTATTACGGCAAAATTGGTGGCCGACTTAATAACCACTGCCGGTGCCAATCGTGTTTTATCAATGGATTTACATGCTGGTCAGATTCAGGGTTTTTTCAATATTCCCGTGGATAATCTTTTTGCCACATCAGTATTGCTCGATTACATGAAAAAGAATTATCTCAATGACACCGTCGTTGTCTCGCCGGATACAGGAGGAGTGGAACGAGCCAGATCTTTCGGGAAAAGGCTGGGAGCGTCTCTGGCGATTATCGATAAAAGAAGGGAAGGGCCCAACGAAGCCGAGGTAATGAATATTATCGGAAATGTTGATGGCAAGAGAGTGATTATTCTCGATGATATGATTGACACCGCAGGAACAGTTGTTCAGGCTGCTACGGCCATGAAAGCGGCGGGTGCGCTGGAAATATGTGTTTGCTGTACGCACCCTGTTTTATCTGGCCCCGCGCTGGATCGGATCGAAAAATCAGATATTAAAGAAATTATCGTCACCGATACAATACCGCTTACCGACCGGGCGAAAAAATGCCAAAGAATAAAAGTTTTATCGGTCACTGGCCTTTTGGGCGAAGCCGTGCGCCGCATATACTACAACGATTCTGTGCATTCATTATTTATATAGACATTAGGAGGAAGCAATGGAAGTAACCGATTTAGCGGCTCAAGTCCGTAAAGAACAGAAGAAAGGGCCATCGCGCCGTTTAAGGGACGAAGGGTTTGTTCCGGCCGTCTTTTATGGGCGGGCAACGGAGAACATTCTTCTGGCGGTAAAAAGCGACGCGCTGATGAAACTGCACAAAGACAAAAAGGATCACGCTTTTATCAAGCTGGTTATTGACAACGGCGAAGGCAAAAAGGTGGAAAAACTATCCTTGATTAAAGAACTACAAACTCAGCCCTTAACCGGAAAATTTTATCATGCTGATTTTTATGAAGTGGATGAGAAACGCAAGGTTACCATGGATGTTGCTTTGAATTTCACCGGCAAGGCTATCGGCGTGGAAAGCGGCGGTGAGTTGCAGCATTTAAGAAGAACCGTGAAAATATCTTGTCTTCCCTTAAATCTTCCCGATCATGTTGAAGTGGATGTGACGAATCTCGCCATTGGAGATTCCATCAGAGTCAGAGATTTGCAGGTTGCCGACGGCATAACCATTTTAGACCGGCCGGATACTTCAGTCGCCGCGGTTGCGGTTGTTAAGGTTGCAAAAGTGGATGAGGCTGCTGTGGCAGAAGAAACTGCTGCGGAAGGTGCCAAGCCAGAAGGAACAGAAGCATCTGCTGGCGCGTCTGCGGTGTCTGCGGAAAAGGGGAAATAAGTCGATTGCCGGGAACACGAATGACTGGGTGATGATGAGTGCTTCTCTCGAAATTAAAGAAAATATTTTCCCGTGCGGATGACGAGAGGAAGCAGGTTATGTATGTGATGATCGGGTTGGGAAACCCGGAAAGCCGTTATCGGTTTACAAGACATAACATCGGGTTCATGGTGCTGGAAGAAATAGCGGCCCGCTGGAAAATCGATCTGAAACAGAAAAGGTTTAACGCTCTTTGGAATAGAGGTACGGTGGCTGACCAGGAAGTTATTCTGGCTTTGCCTCAGACGTATATGAATTTAAGCGGTAACGCGGCGAGAGACTTGATGGCCTACTTCAAGGTGGCTGTCAGCCATCTGATCGTCATTCACGATGATTTGGATTTGCCCTTCGGTTCCGTGCGCCTGAAAACCGGGGGCGGTAATGCCGGTCATAAAGGATTGAAGTCCATTTCGGAATGCCTGGGGTCCAAGGATTTTATGAGAGTCAGACTGGGTATTGACAAGCCCACCGATAAATCCCGTACGGAAGGTTATGTGTTGGAGAAATTCAGAAAAGAAGAGGTTGAACATTTGCCATCAATTATTAATAGGGCGGCTGATGCGGCCACGGATCTGATTTTATCAAGTATGCAGCAAGCTATGGTTAAGTACCATACAAAAAATATAAGTATTTAAAAGGAGGAAACCGTTAATGTTTAAGGACAAAAGAAGTATCTGGACATTTTTACTGAGCACTTTGATGTTCCTGCTCATGGCCGGCGCAGCATTTGCCGGTGAAGCAAACATCCAGTTGCCTAATTTAAAGGAAATTACCTTTTTAGGCGGCACACTGGGTGGGATGACCATTCTTAACGTCGGGTTGATTATCAGCTTGATCGGGATGGGCTTCGGCATTCTGCAGTATGTGCAGACGAAAAATCTGCCCGCCCACAAGGCCATGTTGGATGTTTCCCAGACCATCTGGGAAACCTGCAAGACCTATCTGTTTCAGCAGGGCAAATTCCTGCTGGGCTTGTGGATCTTGATTGCCATTTGTATCATCTATTATTTCGGCATTCTTGAGGAGATGGGGGCATCAGCCACGATCATCATTCTGATCGCGTCCGTCGTGGGTATTCTCGGTTCCTATATTGTGGCCTGGTTCGGCATTCGTATCAACACGGTTGCCAATTCACGCGCCGCGTTTTCCTCATTGAGCGGTGAGCCTCTGAACATCGTCAACATCTGCCTGCGTTCCGGTATGAGCGTTGGTCTTCTCCTGGTCAGTGTCGAGTTGTTCGTCATGCTACTGATCCTGGCCTACATTCCCAGTCATCTGGCTGGCGCATGCTTCATCGGTTTCGCCATCGGCGAATCCCTGGGCGCTTCCGTGCTGCGTATCTGCGGCGGTATCTTCACCAAGATCGCCGATATCGGTTCTGACCTGATGAAAATCGTTTTCCACCTTCCCGAAGACGATCCGAAAAACCCGGGCGTTATCGCGGACTGTACCGGCGACAACGCGGGTGACAGTGTTGGACCTTCCGCGGACGGTTTCGAAACCTACGGCGTCACCGGCGTCGCTCTGATCGTGTTTCTGGCTCTGGCGCTGGCTTCTACGCCGGAGATGGGCGGCAGATTGATCATCTGGATATTCGCCATGAGAATCCTCATGATCCTCACTTCGCTTGCCTCTTACTTCATCAATGGTGCTATCAGCAAGGCCGCTTTTTCGGGCAAGAAGGAATTCAATTTTGAACATCCCCTGACCAATCTGGTTTGGATTACCTCGATCGTCTCCATCGGTGTAACCTTTGTTGCCAGCTACTACCTGCTGGGAGATTTAGGCGAAGAATATAACGGTCTGTGGTGGGCGTTGGCTATCATTATCAGTTGCGGAACCATTGCCGGCGCTTTGATTCCGGAATTCACCAAGATCTTCACCAGCACCTCATCTCGTCACTGCGAGGAAGTCGTTAATGCCTCCAAGCAGGGCGGCGCTTCGCTGAACATTCTTTCCGGTCTGGTGGCCGGTAACTTCTCCGCTTTCTGGCTGGGCATGGTGATCATGGCCCTGATGTTTGTCGCCTACATGGTGTCCCAACATCATGCCATCATGGCGATTATGCCCGCGGCTTTTAGTTTTGCCGCGCCCGTCTTTGCCTTCGGTCTGGTGGCCTTCGGCTTCCTGGGCATGGGTCCCGTGACCATCGCGGTCGACAGTTTCGGTCCTGTATCGGATAACGCACAGTCGATTTACGAGCTGTCGCTGATTGAATCACGTCCCGACACGAAAGCCGCCGTGAAAAAGGAATACGGCATTGAGCCTGATTTTGAGATGGCTAAACATTTTCTGGAGTCCGCAGACGGCGCCGGAAATACCTTCAAAGCGACTGCCAAGCCCGTGTTGATCGGCACCGCTGTGGTTGGCGCGACCACCATGGTATTCGGCATCATCATTCTGCTCGAAGGTCTCTTCGGCGACGTTGTCTCCAAACTTTCTCTGGTTCAGCCGGAAATTATTCTGGGTCTGCTTGCCGGCGGTTGCGTGATTTACTGGTTTACCGGCGCTTCCATTCAGGCGGTTGTCACCGGCGCTTATCAAGCGGTTGTGTTCATTAAAAAGAACATTAATCTTGACAAGAAAGAAGCGTCGATTGAAGATTCCAAAGAAGTCGTCAAGATTTGTACTCAGTACGCTCAAAAGGGTATGATCAACATCTTCATCGTGGTCTTCTTCATGTGTCTGGCGTTTTCTTTCTTTAACCCCTACTTCTTCATCGGTTACCTGATCGGCATCGCCTTCTTCGGCCTGTTCCAGGCGATCTTCATGGCCAATGCCGGCGGTTGCTGGGATAACGGCAAGAAGATTGTCGAAGTGGATCTGAAGATGAAAAACACCCCGCTCCATGAAGCGGCTGTCGTGGGTGACACCGTCGGCGATCCCTTCAAGGATACGTCTTCTGTTTCTTTGAATCCGATCATCAAATTCACGACCCTGTTCGGCCTGCTGGCTGTAGAAATTGCAGTGACCATGACGAACGCGAATTTGAAGCTTGGTCTGGCCATTGCCTTCCTGCTGATTGCTCTCGTATTCGTTTACCGTTCATTCTACAGTATGCGTATATCCAGTGAGAAACTTGGTGAATAATAAACCCAATAACCTTTAAACATGCAAAAGGCG
>JASEHT010000108.1:3103-7746 GCA_030018675.1 Smithella sp. | reverse complement strand
TCCTTTCATAATAAATTATGTCTTTTAAAAGAGTGACAATATTTTATATCTTTATATATCTATCACTTTCCGTTCATTTATCAGAGGGATCCAGACTGAAATATTCCGTCAAGAAATATTGACAAAAAATCATATGTTAATGAGGTATATAGAAACTTATTTTCTCATAATATTAAGGCTAAGATATAAAAATAGGCTTAAATATCCGGTAATTTTCACTAAGATAAGCCAAATTTCCACATAATTTTTTACTCTTACCATATCGAACAATTTTAAGCTGATACTGACGTTTCTCAATCAGCGTTTTCGATGTATATAAGTCCTTTCCATTTTGTGAAGTTCATCGCCGTATCAAGACGGCTTTCCTCTGGCCACGTTAGACTTAAAGTATAGACAAGTTTTCCTATGCCGCTTAAAATCCGATACGAATCATACATCTTATCATATTGTGCGTTTATTAAATCGCTTTTTGCCGAGATTTTTTCGGCTGATGAGTCTAGTACATCAAACAAAGTTCGACGTCCGATTGACCACTGTTCAGTAAAAGCTTCCGCCGCCCTACTCGTGGAAGACACGTATTGTTCAATCTGCTTAACTCGTCTTTGATCTGCCATATAGGCTTCATAAGAAAGACGAATGGACTGAATAGTTTGCATTTCAGTTTTTTTAGCTATTTCTTCAGCTTCATTTATTAAATATGTTGTCTCTTTTATTCTTGCCTGGTTAATAAACCCGTTGAATATATTAAAAGTGAGAGTCGCATTTGCCTGAAAATAATCCTGATAATCATAGGAACCTAACGGCCCGCTCATTTCACTCGCCCATGTATAGCCAGCGCTTACATCAAGACTGGGATAAGCCAGCGCTTTTGCTGTTTTATGCTGATATTTTCTTGCCTCAATATCTGCTTTTGCCGATTTAAAAGTAGGATGGTTTTCAAGAGCTATCTTTTCTGCTTCTTGCATAGAAGTAGGAATTGCTGAATAGAAAGGAACCGGTTTGGCCGGGTTAACAGGATAATAGCCAATTACAGCATAATAATCTGTTCGAGCATTTTCAATATTTGCCCGAGTAACAATAAGATTTGATTCTGCTAAAG
The DNA here is from genome assembly GCA_030018675.1 of Smithella sp. Lineage (GTDB taxonomy): Bacteria > Desulfobacterota > Syntrophia > Syntrophales > Smithellaceae > Smithella. The sequence continues at coordinate 6,647 of JASEHT010000108.1, read as the reverse complement.
CTAAACGGGCTTTGATTAAATCAAGATCGACACCGCGATCCACCCCCGCCTCGCTTCTCAATTTGATCTGGTCGAAAAAGCGCTGATGAATGAGAAGATTTTCTTTAGCCAGATCGTTCTGCTCGAGTGAACGTAAATAATTCAGATAAACCTTGCATGTAAGCAATGCAGTATTCTCTGAGATTCCCTGTAAAAGGTATGCCTCGGAAGCTACTCGTGATTTTTGGCGATTCGTTTCCCATAGAGTCGCTCCTCCCCGGAATAAATTCTGAGTTAGTCTGATATTGGCTTGATCCGGCCTGATGTGTTCACGAAATGGATTTTTTTGGTTAACATACCCGGCTGATAGAGAGGCATCTATCTTAGGGAAAAAATCAGCCATTGCCTGTAGCACCTCCTGATCTCTGGCTAATCGATTGTAGGCTGCGGATGTTACCTCAGGATTATTTTGCAGGACTGATTTAATGACCTCCTGAAGCGTTTCTCCACGGACAGCGCCTGTACCCGTCAGAAAAATAGCTAGAACAAAAATAAGGATAACTTTAAGATCATGTTTCATAATTATTCTCCTTGTAAATATATTGTATATAGTGAAGTCATGATAAATTTCAGTTATTTAAACAAATATAAAAAACAATCTCGTCCCTTAAAGAATATCATCGACAATGATATTATGGGAGGATATTTTTTCCCGTATTTGTTCGCGCTCTATTATTTTTGCCTGTGCCTTTTCCGGAAGTTCCGTAAAAAGTATGATGTTTTTTTTCGTCAGCAGATCAATTAAATCTTCGAGAAGTCGAATTAAACCGGCATCGGAATGAGCCAGTAAACTTTTAAGGAATTTGTTGTCCAGATTGTCTTTTAGAAATTCAAGAATCTCTTCATCATTAAGTGATTTTTCTTCTGTTGAATTTGGTCCTAAGACAGTTCGCAATCCAATAATTTTTCCATCAGCAGAGCGTTCAATATACGGCATATTGTGCCATCCGAAAATATCGATTATTTCAACTCGCGGTATATCCGCAGAAAAAAACTTCCCCTGAACCTTAATAACATTGATTCCGTTGCTTAATTATCAATAAACAATGGAATATCTGCAAATCAATTTTATTATTAATTATTATAATAATTAATATTTTTAGTAGCATGTTTTTGAAAATAAGTATATTTTTTTTAAAAAATGTGAAAAAATAGTAATATATGTGTAGGTTTTAAAAAACGTAGAAATATCGCATTATTTTTGAGTTAATTATGGCTGATAATAATGACATCCTTGCTGCCAAGGATTGGGAAATTGCTGAAAATCAGGATATGAATGAAGATCCGCTTCTTGATTGTCTGATTGTTTTAACCAAGATATATGGTCGAAATGTATCAAAAGCGAGTTTAAGCGCCGGACTGCCCCTTGTTCAAAATCGATTAACCGTAGAGTTGTTCGCCCGTGCTGCTAATCGAGCAGATCTCTCTTCGCGGACACTTAAGAAATCGCTTGATGAAATCGGCTCTGTTCAGTTACCCGCTATATTACTGCTACATGATAGCCAGGCATGCATTCTTATTGAAAAGAATAACAACATTAATGAATACAAGGTCATTTTGCCTCAAAGCGGCAGCGGGGAAAAAGTGATTTCCAGGGATGAATTGGAGAAACTTTATACTGGTTACGCAATTTTTGTCCGTCCCAAGTACTTATCGGACCATAAATCAGTTGCCGATGAACATTCCGGTAAATCGCTACATTGGTTTTGGGGAACCATTTTAGAATCATGGCGCGTTTATCGAGATGTGTTTCTGGCAGCTTTCCTTATCAATGTTTTCGGTCTGGCAGGAATTTTTTACGTTCTGAATGTCTATGACCGGGTAATTCCAAACAATGCAACTGAAACTCTCTGGGTTCTTTCTCTTGGCGTGTTATTGGTCTATCTGTTTGCTGTTTTGATGCGCATATTACGGAGCTATTTTATTGATGAAGCGGCAAAGAAAACAAATCTGAAAATTTCCGCGATGCTCCTTCAGAAAATTCTTGACCTGAAGATGGAAGCCCGTCCTAAATCGATAGGTTCTTTTACTAAAAACCTGCAGGAATTTGAAAGCATTCGAGATTTTATTACATCATTTTCAATCACTGCCGTCATTGACTTACCCTTCACGCTACTTGGGCTTTTTGTCGTATGGTGGATAGGCAGTTACATTGTTCTGGTGCATGTGGTAATAATCGTCATATTGATCGCGTATGCCTACTTCGTACAGAAACCGCTTCAAAGAGTTGTCGAAAAGACGATAAAAGCTTCAGCGCAAAAGAATGCAATTCTAGTCGAAGGCGTAGCTGGCCTCGAAACGATAAAAATGCTGGGTGCAGAAGGTCAGATTCAAAGGGCGTGGGAAGAAGCTGTCAGCTACATTTCAAAATGGGGTAACAAATCACGGATGCTTTCATCTTCAGTTCAGGACGCTTCTTATTTTCTGCAGAACTTGATGACAGTGGCTGTTGTAGTTGTCGGGGTCTACATGATAACAGCGGGAGACCTTACTCAGGGTGGCCTTGTGGCTCTGGTCATCTTGTCACGGCAGGTAATCGCCCCCATGGCCCAGGTTGTAAACCTCGCGACACGATACCATCATGCCAAAGAGGCTTTGAAAACACTTGATGACATCATGAAACTTCCCGTTGAAAGACCTGCCGGCAAAACATTTTTACCCAGGAAGCGTTTTAACGGCGGTATTGGTGTGAAAAACCTCACCTTTTCCTACCCCAATCAAACTACAAATGTTCTCAATAATATTACCCTGGAGATTGCCGCGGGAGAGAAAGTGGGCATTGTCGGACCAGTAGGGTCAGGCAAAACAACTCTGGGCAAACTGATACTAGGTTTATATGAACCTATAAGTGGAATGGTAACAATGGACGGTACCGACATACGGCAGATCGATCCGGCGGAATTACGGCGCTTTCTGGGTTACGTTACCCAGGATATCGTCCTTTTCCGGGGAACGGTATGGGACAATATTACAATGGGTGTTCGTGATATTGACGAACAAAATGTTATCAATGCGGCGGAAATAGCCGGTGTAAATGAATTCGTAAAGAAACATCCCTCCGGATTCGACATGGGAGTAGAGGAATTTGGCCGCGGACTTTCCGGCGGACAGCGGCAAAGTGTGGCCATCGCTCGCGCTCTTTTGCTCGATCCACCTGTATTGGTGCTCGATGAACCGACAAGTAACATGGACAATAGGTCGGAAATTAAGTTGAAAAGCTATCTTGAAAAGGCCGTAAAAGAAAAAACTGTTTTATTGATTACCCATCGGGCATCGCTCCTGGATATGGTAACTCGTCTGATTGTTATAGATAATGGAGCTATTGTTGCTGACGGTCCGAAAGATTTCGTTCTGGAAGCAATGAGAAAAGGACAGCTCAATATTTAGAAGGTAGCTTTGTTATGAAAAAAGATTCTAAAATCAACCAATTTTTCCAGTTATTAAGGAACCTACCTGATACGCAAGAGCTTGATTCAAACCAAATAAAAAAGGATTTTAAAATCAA
>JASEHT010000108.1:0-3093 GCA_030018675.1 Smithella sp. | reverse complement strand
ATCAACCAATTATTCCGAAAGATGCCGGAAGAGGATGTTGATTTCGCAACCGATGTGCGCGCGACTATCCTTTCTCAGACACCCCAAGGCGGCAGACTGATCATTTGGGCTACCCTGATTCTGCTTTTCATTTTTTTAATTTGGGCGGCTTTTTCGGAATTGGAAGAGGTGACACGAGGAGAAGGCAAGGTTGTTCCGTCGAGCCACGTTCAGGTCGTGCAGAACCTTGAAGGGGGAATCATTTCGGAAATATTAGTGAATGTGGGGGATACCGTCAAAAAAGGCCAATTGCTTCTGCGGATGGATGAAACGCGATTTTCTTCATCCTTTGAGGAGAACCGGGCATCGTATCTTTCCAATAAGGCCAAATCGGCTCGTCTGAAAGCTGAGGCAAACGGGACAGCATTGTTTATTCCTCAGGATGTTATTAGGGAACGGCCTGATATTGCAGCCAGAGAACGCCAATTGTACGAGTCCCGAAGAATGGAAATAAATTCAAGCAGTGAAATCAAGCAACAGCAGATTAATCAGCGAAGTCAGGAGTTAAAGGAACTGGAGGTAAAGCTTGGTGAGTTAACCAGAACTTATGAGCTTTTGCAGAAAGAAATCAGTATGATTAAGCCGCTGGTAAAGAAGGGAGCCGCCTCCGATGTCGAAGTTTTGCAACTCGAACGTCAGGCAAGCCAAATGCAAGGGGAAATAGATCGCATCCGCCATGAGATTCCTCGGGCCCAGTCGAAGCTTGCGGAAAGCAGGATTGCTCTACGGGAAATGAACCTTAATTATAAGAACAAATCAAATGCGGACTACAATGAAGTGGTCAGAGAGCTGGACGAAAGTGCCAGCACGTCTTTAGCCCTGAAGGACAGGCTGGATAGAACATCTGTCCGCTCTCCAGTCGACGGCATCGTTAATCGTGTAATGGTGAAGACTGTGGGAGGTGTCGTCCAACCGGGCATGGATCTTGTTGAAATTGTACCTCAGTTCGGTAATCTGGTAGTCGAAGCGAAGATCAAGCCGTCTGATATTGCCTTTCTCCGCCCTGGTCAGAAAGCCATGATAAAATTTTCTGCTTATGACTACACTATTTATGGCTCTCTTAATGCTGAACTGGAATCTGTCGGCGCTGATACTATCACTGATGAAAAGGGAAACAGTTATTTTCTCGTCAGATTACGAACTGATAATAGTTATTTGGGTACGGAGAAGCATCTTCTGCCCATAATGCCAGGCATGGTCGCAACAGTGGAGATTCTTACCGGCAAAAAAACAGTCTTGTCATACATCCTGAAACCGGTCCTGAAAGCGCGAAGTGTGGCGTTAAGAGAGCGATAAAATAAAGTATGTTATCTGAGATTTTCTTTTTGGCGTGCAAGGACTGATAGTATGACTATTCTGCTGAGCAGCTCTAACAGCAAGGTTATCATGAGGTGGTCGGACCATTTAATCGGCCATTTTGAAACCGAAAAGGTCCGGTCACTTGGAGAGCTTAAAGCAATATACGCTACTAGAAAATTCGAGGCAATTCTACTTCACAGAATGCTTATCGACATCCCTGCCTTTTCATTATTAATAAGCTCGTCGCCCGCAGCCCGGTTTTTTCTTCTTTCGGATCGTCCGGAAGAAGAGGAAGCTCTTTTGTTTCTCAAGCTGGGAATTATCGGCTATGGAAATACTTATATTTCGGCGGCACGTCTGATTGAAGCTTTACGCGTTGTTACAAACGGAGGAGTTTGGCTGGGACAGAAAGTCATACGGCGGCTGATCGTAGATACCACCGGGAATGCGAAAGTGGATGACAAGAAAGACATTACTACGTCTGCAATGGCAAAATTGACTAAGGCGGAACGCAATATCGCCGAATTAGTTGCCCGGGGAGAGTCAAACCTGGAGATCGCGGCTGATCTCAATATCACAGAAAGAACTGTCAAGGCCCATCTAACGTCCATCTATGAAAAGACAAAAACCGGCAACAGATTAAAGCTTGCTTTGTTGATCAATATCGGCAAAAGCCCAAATATCTAAACCTTGAACATTCTTTTTCTATTCTGACCACGATAAAAAATGCCGCGAAACAAATCCTCTTTCACGGCATTTTAAAATAAAGTTTTTAATTACTCGTTATGATTGGTCTACATCCACTTTCCCGAGTAACGAATCCAGCTCTGCGCCCGGAGTAAGATCTGAAAAATGGATATTTTCAAAAGACACGCTCGCTTTTTCTGCATTACTGCTGTCCAGTATTTCCAGTTTCACGGAACCGTTCGCATTGGAGACAACATTAAGATAATCTCCTGCTCCTTCGTCTAAAATGCCGCTTATATCGACTTTGTCTCCTTCTAGTTTGCTGTAATCCAAAATGGTATCATGGGCTCCACTGGAAATGATGAAGGTATCGGCGCCTGTTCCGCCGCTGAGAATATTGTTTCCTGTTCCGCCGCTGATGATATCATTTCCTTCCTGACCATAGATAATATCATCTCCGGCGCCGCCATCTATGACATCATTGCCGCCAGTGCGTCCGCTTTCTGTTGCAAGAGTTGAGTGATTTGCCTTGATGTAATCCATAATTTGCTGTTCAGACCAGCCAAGCTGCTGAAACACGGTCCAACTGGCACCGTCCGGAGTATTAAGGCCACTGGCATCCGCAAGTGCGTCCGTATTGACAGAGTCTCCGAAAATTATATCATCACCATCTCCACTGACAAGATGATCGTCACCGACACCGAGAAGAGTATATTCCGAAGATCCGTGTTGCAAAGCAGCGGACAATTCTTCAGCCGTATTGACAATTTCCACTTGACCCACCGGCCCTGTTACTGTCTGGAACAATCCAAAATTTACGCTGCTGGTTCCGGTAACGTCCGTATTATCGAAGAACTTCAGATAATTCTCATTGACATCTGAGCCTATGCCGATAGCCTCAACACTGCCAAGCGCAGACAAAAGAGCAAACGCCTGCACCGAATTTAACATGGTGTAATAATCTGTCACATTTCCAGGTCCTGCGACGTTACCGTAAGAATTAATGTAATATGTCGGATTGCCGTCCGTAACGAAGAAGGTGATATTCTCGTAACCATTGGCCTGGGA
>JASEHT010000107.1 GCA_030018675.1 Smithella sp. | reverse complement strand
TTGACACTTAACAGGCTTCTTCATATATATTTTCAAGCAAATTAATAATGGCGAAAGCCAATCAGATGAAATTCATTCGTTAAATGCGTCAGAACAAAGAGCTATTGATAATCGTTCTAGCCATCTGCTGTAATGTTTAATCATAATATAGAATATAAGATCTTATGAATGTAGATATCATTATTGCAACCTATAAACGACACGAGCTTTTGCAGGACACGCTATCCAGTGTTGCAAGCCAGATTTACCCACACTGGAAATGCTGGGTTTGCGAAGACGGCGAAACAGACGAAACTTATGAAGCCGTAAAGCCTTTCTTGGGTGATAATCGATTTTTCTATTTGCCTGGGGTACATGCCGGTTTCCCCGCCGTTCCCCGAAATCGCGGAATTAGACAAGGTTCTGCGCCGTATATCGCCATGCTGGATGATGACGATATATGGTTGCCGACCAAGTTAGAAAAGCAGGTTGCTTTTCTGAAAAATCATCCGGCTTGCGTCATTTTGGGAAGTAATGCGTTTGTTTGGGATGGAAAGGGTGATTGGTCCCAATCCCCTTTGTTTTTTAAGAGAAAAAAAATGTTAGGAAAGGTAAATTATTTTCAATTTGTCAATCAAAACTGTCTGATTCAATCCTCCGTAATCTTTCGGAGGGAAGCCATTGAAAAATCAGGGATATTCGATGAATCCCCGTCGCTGCAGCCGGGTGAGGACTACGCATTATGGTTGCGCATCGGTGTTCTTGGTGAAATATGGAATTCATTCGAACCGCTTGTTGCTTATCGGGAAACACCGTCTACTCATTATAGAAAAAATCCCAGTCGCGAGGAAAAATGGCGTGCAGCTGCCAGAGTATATCAATCCGCATTGGATTGTGTTGAAGGAATTCCCAGTCCTGCGTCCCGTCCGGAGAATGCTCGTTTCGCGAAGGCCTGCCGTCGTGAGAGGGATTTCTATCTGAAAGGGCCGAAATTTTTAAGACGCGAAAAACATGATCTGCTATCGAAAATAAAATATTTTTTTACTTAAAGATAATTTGACAGCATGTAGAAATTTCTTTTTCAACATTAACATACTCCTGAACAAGTTTGATCTCGTCCTGCTAGAAGATGAACAGGCATGGGGAAAGGGACGCCTTTGCGAAGCTTTGTGAATCGCGGATAAAAAATGTTAGTTCAAAAAGTGAACATCCAGCGGAGGGCATTTTTTTTCCAGGGAGAGGGTTTTGCAACTTCACGCGCTTCTGTCTTCATATTCGCCTTTGGCCACTCCAATTTCCATGCACATTTATTTTGACAGAGAAACAATAATTCCAGGAGGAAGTGTTTACGATTAAATTACAAATGATTAAAAGGAGATCGTAAGGTCCTCTTTGCAAGAATAGGTGCGATGCAAAAGAATTCTCTGGATTATTTTCGTTGTGAATGGCATGAAGCTACCGAATAGCGTTCCTTAATCAGACAACACGGATATTCTTGATATTAGAAACAGCCGGCAAGGCGCTTGACTGGGCGCTGATGCGGAGATTACGGGAGAAAATAAAATGGCCGGACCGAAAAAAATAGACCGAATCAAGGTTGTGCAGGATATCATCAACCGTAAGAAATCGACGAACTATCTGGAAATTGGCGTGCTGGCCGGCGACGCGTTTTTGAGAATCAAGTCGAGACGCAAATGGGCGGTTGATCCGGATTTCATGATCAGCCCGGCCAAAAAAATCAGATACTACTTCAAAAATCCATACAATATCTTGAACAAGTATTTCAGAATGGAAAGCGATGTTTTTTTCGATACGCAAATGCCGATGTTATCGGAATACGGTATTGATGTAGCATTTGTTGACGGTTTGCATACTTTTGAACAGTCCTTGCAGGACGTTCAAAACACCTTAAAATATTTAAACAAAAACGGAGTCATCGTTCTGCACGATTGCAATCCCGTGTCCGAGGCGGCGGCGTATCCCGCGACATCCATCGCGCAAGTGCGGAAAATCAATCCGCCGGGTTTTGACGGGATATGGAATGGGGATGTCTGGAAGACCATTGCTTATCTCAGGGCGACCCGAAAAGACCTTCGCGTTTTTGTGCTGGATTGCGATTTCGGCTTGGGCGTTGTGACCCAAGGAGCGCCGGAAAACATGCTTGACTATTCCGCCGATGCCGTTCAGAATTTATCTTACCGGGATTTGTCGGAAAACAGAAAATCACTGTTGAATTTGAAGGACGCTCGCTTCATTGAAGAATTTCTAAAAAACAGGAAGTGAATTTTTGACCGGCAATCCGCCGCGGTTTTTTTTTCGCTTATCGGTGCCGCCGCAGGTCTTGATTTATTTTCTCCGTTCTGCCGCTTCATCCAGCGCTTTCATCATTGCTTTGTGATTTTTCTCAGCGGAATATTTTGGGCCGGTCAATAAAGCTTCTTTGGACATTGCCTCGAGTTGTTTACTGTCCATCAAGGCATTCATTTTATCGGATAATTCGCGTGCATCCGGCGGGTGGTTGATGACGTATCCGTTCCTGCCGTCCGTGATGATGCCGGCGGCGCCGTTGTAAGAGGTTGTTATGGCCGGAAGACCGCTGGCCATCGCTTCAATGACCACCAGCGAGCAGGCGTCGTAGTAGGTCGGAAGAACAAAAACATCGCTGTTGGCGTAGAATTCGTCGATAGCCTTAACCCGCCCCGTGAAGAGTATTTTGTCCTCAACCTCACGTTTGGTGATAAGTCTGGCGAGCGATGGATAAGGCAATCCCCCCGCGATGATCACTTTAAAATTTTTCCTGCCGGTTTGCTTAAGTCGCGCCGCGGCTTCGACCAGCGGCACGATGCCCTTTTTCTTTAAATCGTAGGAAACGAACAGAAACACGACGTCATTTTCGCCAACTCCCCATTGGTTTCTCAGTGTTCCCCTGATGCGCCTGCGCATTTCTCCGTTGAATCGCTTCGCATCCACACCGTTGTAGATGATTTGAATTTCCTCCGGATTGATGTGAAAGAAGGAGACCATGTCGTTTTTTATCATGTCCGCGATAGCCACAATTTTAGGTCTCGGATGAAGCCGGAACGGCGCCGCTTCTATCCAGGCTCTTGTCCAATGTTTCATGGAGAATAAAATAATGATGCGCTTGATAAAGCGCGCCGCGGAACTTTTCTCCGCGTAGACTTTTCCGGCGGTGGACAGTTGATGAACGCCTCCGTGACTCTGATAAAAATTCATGAAAATCGTATTGCCGAAGCCAACGACGACATCATAATTTTCGTTCTCGGTCATTTTTTTGTGTTTCCAGGCGAATACAAGCAGTTTCAGCCAGGCGGGTAAAAATTTCGGAACATGAATTTTATGGAAGTGAGCCTTGTTCGGTTCGCCATCCCACGATTCCCCGTAAAGATGAACTTCCCAGTTGTTTTCAATCAGCGTCAAAGCCAGGGCGACCGCGTAAGATTCGGCGCCTCCGGCGTACCGGCTGAATTTTTCCATGGCGAAAGCGATTTTTTTCATTGGGCGATTCCCGGATGTTTCAAGGCAATAATTCCGTAAAATATTTTTTGGATTTGCCGAATTTGGCTTTCCAGTTTTTCTCTCTCATCTTGTCCCATTTGCGGCCATCGAATTTCGGCCCCTGATGAGTGCTGCACCAGTTATGATGTACAATGCTTTTACTGCAAAAACCGCTCTTCCATTTTGCACCTTTCGGGTATCTTTCAGCCGTTAAGCAGGGCGGCATCAATAGCTGCTCGATTCTTAAAAAATATTCCAGATCTTCGGAAATGCCGATCGGAGCGTAATCCTCATCGAAAAATCCTATCTGCTCGATCATCGCCGGTCTGACCATGAAACAAACCGCGGAACGCCCCTCTTTTTTAAAAGGAATGAATAGGGGAAAGTTCTTGTCCTTGATAAATCGGCAGAAGGAGTCGTGCCCGCTCCACTTCCCGTATATCATGCCCAGGCCTCTGTTGATGACTTCAGTCGTATAAGGTTTTTTTGGATCGACGCGATATTGTTTAGATAAGGAATGCGCTTCAATTAATTCGTTCATCACGGGAGAACCGTTTTCCATGGCGGAAACCCAGCCGATGGTTTTGTCGCTTTCCATGGCTTCTACGAGCGGCTGGAGCCAATCCGCGCCGAAAAGCGCATCGTTGTTGGATATGACATAGTAATCGTAGAAAAATTTTGCGGTGCTGTCTTTTTGCGGTGAAAATTTTAAAACCTGATTCCAGGCGCAAGCCACGCCTTCATTCCTGGAATTTCTGATAAAATGAACCCGGAAATCTTTGTTTTGAAATTCTGCGCCCAGAATGCGTTGGACGTCGTTCTCCGATCCGTTATCAATAATCAAGACATGAACATCCAGATTCAGCTTTCCCGTTTCCGTGTTGCGAAACAGGTGCTGCAGGCAGGCCCTGGTTATTTCAATATTATCCAGAACCGGAATGCCGATTAAAACTTTTATCATCTTGACCGCCTTTCAATGGGAATATTTTTGCATTCTTATTGTTTGTAACGAACTTTATATAGAATGATTTCCCCCGTGTCGCTGTGATGCCATTCTTTTAATTTTTTCAGATCTTCATCACGCAGGGATTCCAGAAAGGGAAACCGATTTTTGGGCCAGAAATTTTCCATCCAGACAATATAACGGATATTCTGTGATTTTACGCTACGAATGAAATCGTTGTAATTATCGCCAAGAACCGTTTTGTCACGCCGCCAGTTTCTGTATTCATCCGGGCAGGGCGGTTCTTTGACATGCAGATTCGCATAGAAGTGTATCCATCGCATCCCACCAAACATCATTAAGTCGACGTTTCCCTTCCTGCCGTCAATTTCCGCAATCGTCTCGCCAATTTCCTTATACACCAGCTTGTCGGCTTCCTGTATTTTTATATTTTTGGGAACGGTGATGATCAGCACAAGGATGCAAAGCAAAACGACTGCAGAAAAACCGGACAGTCCCCGCATTTGGCGAAGCCAATTCAGCGCTTTTTCAACACCGAAACCGATAAACACGGATGAGACGATGATTACGGTTGCCAGGCGGCGGTTTTCCATGGACCAAATATTCAGACAATAAAGATAAAGAACGAACAGGCTGATAACCGCTATGACAATCAACGTCCAAAGTCTTGAATCGTTTCGAATTCTATCTTTCAGCCCGATAAAGCCGAAAAGCAGCAACAGAAAAAAAACATAAAAATAAGCTTCCAGGGTGCTTTGCAAGATCACACCGAGGGCGGTAAACCATATAAGTTCTCTGGAATGTAGCAGGAATTCCTTCAGGATGCCGGATTGAACACTGGCGATTAAAGAAGTAAGCTGCTGTTCGAGATGATGGTACTTTTCAAATGCTCTTGTGAAGATAACGGGAATATCGTTGAATCTGTACCAGTAAAAATCCCCGGGATTTCTGAAAATCTGAATCAGGACAAAAGATGCCGCTATAAAAAGTACGGGACAAAGAAAGAGTGCCGCGGCTTTGAATCGTCGGCCTTTAAAAACCGTGACAGCGTAGCAGCAGCCGCCGATGATCAGGATTAAGCCTTCTACGCGCGTTGCCGTCGCGACGAGAAATGAAAGGCTGCTCAACACAAGCGCGTAAGGCGTTTTGCTTTTGTCATTATAAACCAGGAAGTACAGGCCGAGAGTACAGAAAAACCAGTACGATGGATCTCTGATGACATTAACGCTTTGGATGACAAAAAGCGGTAACATGGCAAAAATAAAGGAGGTCAGAAAACTTGCCTGTTCGTCGAGAAACCGCCGTAAAAATAAGTACAAGGGAATGATCATTAATGTTCCGAAAACCAGATTGACCGCCATAGCGCTGAAGACCCAGTCGCCGGTCAAGGGGTAGAAAATGGCAATCAGGAGGGTATATAGGGTCGGATAGTCCACCGTGCAGGAACCGACGGCCTGCCAGAAGCCGTGATAAATCGCCCTGGCCTGATGAATATAAACCGGTCCGTCATTATTCATCATCAATGTATTATTAAACGTGATGACGCGTATGATGAACGCCGACGCAAAAAGCGTCAGGAGAGAAAATGTTGTATTTTTATTTATCATGTTTCAAAATCCGCAATACCTATAAAGATTAGAAAGGCAAATCACGCATAGTTTTTACAAAAGAATGTATCGCTTTGATTGCTTATTTTATCGATTTGTATTTGTCAAGAAATCGCTTCAGATTGATAAGTAATAAAAAAATAATTTCCGGCTACCTTTGATTGGCAATCCCTGTTCAGACAATCTCCATAAAAATCATATTCAAATAAAGCAAAGGTTATGGTATTAGCCTTTCGGATACTAAGGAAGGGCTTGATGAAAAGATATTATTGTCTGCTGAAAAATTTTACCAACTGGTGGCTCTATCTGGCGTATAAATACGGTTTTTCTTCTCAAAACCCTCTTGTTTTTAAAACTCGAAACGGCGTTCTGGTGGAAGTTCCGCGCCGACTGCTGCACACATTCAAGGAGATATTCATGGAAGAGGGATACCTCGCCGGACTGGAGAAAAAACCCGGCCCTCGCCCCGTGATTCTGGATATCGGCGCGAATGCCGGTTATTTTTCCTTGTTTGCGGTCTCAAAGTTTGACGGAGCGTCCGTATTCGCGTATGAACCGATTCCCACCAATTACAGGCAACTTTTGCGTAATGCCGATCTGAATAGTTCACGTCGTATTTCATGCTTCCCTCTGGCCGTTGCCGGCCATTGCGGTGAAGTCCGTCTTGTTTTTGACAATACGGATTCCTTCACCACCAGCGCCACGGTATTGTCTGTGAACAGCGGCGCGAATGACAGCCTTCGCGTTGAGTGCGTGGATCTGAAAAAAATTTTCGACGACAATCGTCTGAAGAAATGCGACCTGTTAAAATTGGATTGCGAAGGAGCGGAATATGATATTTTATATTCCTGTCCCGACGAATATCTGAAACGAATAGATCAGATAGCCATGGAAGTGCACCGCGGAGAAAAAGAAAATATGAACATGGATGCGTTGGCGTCCTTTCTGAGCAGTCGGGGATTTATGACGCGTCGTTGCGGCGTCGGCATGCTGTGGGCGTGGCGGGCCTGAAAACGTCTTTGCGGGCGGATGAATTTTAGGGGATGGATGAAGACGCCGCCAGGCGAGGCATAGCGTAATTTTCATATAAAGGGAAGTCCATTGAATAAAGTTTCTCTTTCAGTTGCGATCATTACAAAAAACGAAGAAGAAAATATCCGTCCTTGTCTGCAAAGCGTGGCCTTTGCCGCTCAGATTGTCATTGTGGATTCGGGAAGCACTGACGCCACATTGAGTATCGCGAAGGAATTCGACTGCGATATTTATAATGAAGAATGGCGAGGATTCGGCCCGCAGAAGCAATCGGCTATTGATAAATGCCGCGAGTCCTGGATATTGGTTCTGGATGCCGATGAGCGTATTCCGCAGGCAACCGTCGATGTCATCCGAAAGATCGTAACAGATTCCGCCGTCGAAGAAAACGGATTCAGTTTCCCCCGCAAGAATTTTTTTCAGGGCCGATGGATAAAACACGCCGGATGGTGGCCGGATAGAATCGTCCGCCTGTTTCGGAAGGAAACTGGACGAATGAGCGCGGCACTGGTTCATGAATCCGTCGAGGTTGACGGGAAAATAGGGGAACTGGATGCGGTGATCGAGCATTATACGGAAAGCCGGTTAACCAGAATATTGCAGAAAATTGACAAGTATTCGACGCTGGGCGCCGAAACCGCTTTTAAAGAAGGAAAGACATCCACCACCGGCGGCGCTTTCGTTCGTGC
>JASEHT010000106.1 GCA_030018675.1 Smithella sp. | reverse complement strand
GACTCAAATTCAATCATCAGAATACAGAAATAGATTTAACGCCTCCCTGGCGGCGGATTTCCGTTAAGGAAGCTCTTGTTCAGATAGCGAAAATGGATTCGGCGGCCATCGAGAATCAATCTCTTGCGCTGGCCTTTGCCAGAAAACACGGCTGTAAAGTTCAGGACACAGATCATTTGGGGAAAGTACTGATGGCGATTTTTGATGAGGTTGTGGAAAAACAGCTGATTCAGCCGACGTTCGTCACGCATTATCCCGTGATTATTTCCCCGCTATCCAGACGTTCCAAAAACGATCCCGATCTAACCGATCGCTTTGAATTGTACATATACGGCAGGGAAATCGCCAACGCTTTCTCGGAACTCAATGATCCGGCTGACCAGAAGGAAAGATTCCTGCAGCAGATCAAGGAAAGAGAAGCCGGCGATGAAGAAGCGCATGAAATGGATGAAGACTACATCCGCGCTCTGGAGTACGCGATGCCCCCGACCGCCGGAGAAGGTATCGGCATCGATCGTCTGGTCATGCTTTTTACCGATTCGGCTTCCATAAGAGATGTGATTCTATTTCCGCTTTTGAGAGCCAGACAAGAATAAATATATGAACGATATATTCAAACTGGATATGCCGTAAAAACAGGACTATAATATTCAGATGTCATACGAATTTTTTATCAGCAAACGTTATTTAAGGGCCAAGCGGAAACAGATGTTTGTTTCCGTTATTACGTTCATTTCTGTCTTCGGCATTTTTCTGGGCGTCGCGGCCCTGATCATTGTTCTGGCCGTTATGAATGGATTTGCAGAGGATTTACGGACAAAAATTCTCGGATTCAAGTCGCATATCGAAGTAACGACCGATATGATGGGACCGATGAAAAATTATCAGGACGTCGGCGCAAAAATCGACAAAATTAAAGGCGTTGTCGCGTCCACGCCCTTTATCCTCAGCCAGGCGATGATTCGCAACCGAAACGGCGTTACCGGTCTGGCCATTCGCGCCCTGGATACAAAAACCGCCTCGGACGTGGTCAGTTTGGGAAAAATCAGAGAAGGAGATCTTAAATATCTCAACACCCTTCCCCCAAAAGTTCTGGAACAGTTCAGCCCTGACGACGGGAATCTGGAAGGGATTGTCATCGGCAAAGAGATGGCCAAAAACATGGGAATTTTTCTTTACGACATCGTAACGGTTATTTCGCCTGTCAGCATTGCCACGCCCATCGGCATGGTTCCCCGCATGGGGAATTTTGTCGTTGTCGGTATATTCGAATCCGGATTTTATGAATATGATCTGGCCTTCGCTTATATGTCTTTGGAAAGTGCCCAGAAATTTTTTCAGGTGGGCGATACGGTGACGGGAATTTACATCAAAGTCGATGATGTCTACAAAGCAGATGTCATTGCGCAAAAAATTCAAGGCGATCTGGGGTTTCCTTTCTGGGCCCAAAGCTGGATGAAAACCAACAAAAATCTTTTTTCCGCCCTCAAGCTGGAAAGACGCGTCATGTTCATTATTCTGAGCCTGATTGTTCTGGTGGCCGCTTTCAATATCATCAGCGCGCTGATTATGATTGTTATGGAAAAAAACAAGGATATCGCTATCTTGAAATCCATGGGTGCAACCTCCCGCAGCATTATGAAAATATTCGTTTATCAGGGAATGATGGTCGGCTTTGTGGGGACCTTTCTGGGATGCATTGTCGGATTAGTCGTGTCTTTGAATTTACAGGACATTTTTCTTTTCGTAGAGAAAATGTTTAATTTCAAGTTTTTGCCCGGTGACGTTTACTATTTAAGCGAGATTCCGTCCAAAGTGAACTACGGTGACGTGGTCGTGATTGTTATCTGTACGTTGACGTTATGTTTCTTGTCGACCATTTATCCCTCGCTGAGAGCTTCCCAAACCGATCCGGCCGAAGCATTACGCTATGAATAAAAATTGAGCAACGAATCAGGTTTGTTATGATTGTTCTGGAAAATTTATCGAAAACATTTTTTAAAGATAAAAATAAAATTGAGGTGTTGCGCGGTCTGAACCTGAAAATAGAAAAAGGCCGGTCGCTGGCCGTTTTAGGAGCTTCGGGCGCGGGAAAGAGCACCCTTGTTCACATCATGGGAATGCTTGATCATCCCACGGACGGACATCTTTTTATAGACGGGATGGATGTTTTTAAATGGGGGGAGAAGAAAGTGTCGGCATTTCGCAATTCCAACATAGGATTTGTGTTCCAATTCAACAATCTGCTTCCGGAATTTAATGCGTTGGAGAACACGATGATCCCGGCTTTAATCGGCAGAATACCCCAAAAAGAAGCGGCAGAAAAGGCTTGCAAATTATTGAAAGAAGTTGGATTAGAGCACAGAATCGAGCACAAGCCGGGAGAATTGTCGGGTGGCGAACAGCAGAGAGTGGCGATAGCCCGCGCTTTGATTATGGAGCCGGAAATACTGCTGGTTGACGAGCCCACAGGAAATCTTGACACGGAAACAGGAAAAAAGATAGAAGACATTCTGATACAACTGAATGATGAAAAGCGAATCACTTTGGTCGCTGTAACGCACAACGAATTACTGGCCGAAAGGATGTCCGAAAGGATTGAATTACGCGATGGGAAAATTTATGAATATCAATAAGCTGTTTTGTAATACCCTTTTCACTTTTTTATTATTTATTTTTTTCTTTGCTCCTCAGGTTCATTCACAGGAAGTTAAAAGGATTATCATCCTGCCTTTTGAAATATACAGTAATCAGGATAAGTCGGCCATCTGTGAATCCCTACATAAAAATTTGTCCGAGGAACTGAAGAAAGAAAAATCCGTTCAAATCATTCCGTCCGATGAATTGCTTAAACAGGATGTCAAAATGAGCGATGAAAAAGCTGTTCAACACGGGAAGTTAAAAGGCGCCGATTTTGTGGTTACGGGCAGTTTAACCCAGTTCGGCGAATCCCTGAATATTGATGCGAGAATTATTGATGTAGAAAAAAAGAGCGTTCTTTCCGCGGTCTCCACGCAGGGCAAAGGTCTGAGCAGCCTGCCTTCGATAGCCTCCAAATTAAAAATGGACGTTCTTGATGCTGTCGGATTGGTGCAAAAAATTGCCGGAATTGAAATTGAAGGCAACCGCAAAATAGCGTCTCCGGCCATTACCTCAAAGATCAAAAGTAAAGCGGGAGCCATTTTTTCCGATGCGGATGTGGCGGAGGATATCAGAACGATATTTAAAATGGGATTTTTCCTGGATGTTTCCGCGAAAGTAACAACGTCGCCCGAGGGGAAAATCCTGACGTTTGTCGTGCAGGAAAGAGGACTGGTTTCGGAAATTGTTATTAACGGCAATAAAGCGTTGAGCAAGAGTGACATTCAGGACGTTTTGACCATCAAAACCAGGCAAAATCTCAATCAGGAGCAAATTAAAGCGGACATTGAAAAGATAAAAGCCCTCTATGACAACAAGGGATATTATAATGCGGAAATTCAGGACAGGGTTGAACGCGACGGCGAAAATGATTTTCGTATTGTTCTGAATATCAAAGAAAATGAAAGGCTTTATGTCAGGGCCATTAACTTTGAAGGCAATGAAGCGTACAGCTCCAAAGAATTAAGGAACATGATGAGCTCTTCCGAACGGGGGCTGTTTTCTTTTATAACCGACTCCGGGTTGCTCAAGCGCGATCAATTGAGACAGGATATCGGTAAAATCAACGCCTATTATTTCAACAATGGTTTTATTAATGCTCAGATTACCGAACCGGAAATAACAACCGATAAAAAAGGCATTTACGTAAAAATAAAAATTAATGAAGGCAGAAGATTCAAGGTGGGTAATGTCGGGATTTCCGGAGACTCCTTAAAAAAGCCCAAGGAAGAATTGTTGCAATCTTTGAAAGTCAGAAAGGGAGATAATTACAGTCGCGAAGCGATTATTAAAGATCTCGATTTCCTGATCCAGGCCAGTAACGACGAGGGATACGCTCACGCTGACGTTAACCCCCAGGTAAACATCCGTGAAAATGAGCAACTGGTCGATCTGGATTTTCAAATCAACAAAGGCGAACTGGTTTATTTCGGGTACATCAATATTTACGGCAATAACGTCACCCGGGACAAGGTGATCCGCCGCCAGTTGGACGTTGTGGAGGGAGATCTTTACTCGAGCAGCAGCCTCAGAAAAAGTTATGCCAATTTGAACCGCTTGCGTTATTTTGAGGAAGTGGATTTCCAGACGGAAAAAAGTCCTGAAAAAAATAAAATGGACGTGAACATCCGGGTGAAGGAAAAAAGCACCGGCATGTTTATGGTGGGCGCGGGGTACAGCGCCGCCGATAAGGCCGTTTTTATGGCTCAGGTTATTCAGCAGAATTTCCTGGGGTATGGTCAGATTTTAAGCCTGAAAGCATCACTGGGTTCTACGACCACCAATTATGATCTGTCCTTTACGGAACCCTGGCTTTTTGATCTCCCGCTCTGGAGCAAGGCCGATCTTTGGAAATATACAAGGGAATATGACTCCTATACTGTGGATTCGCGCGGCGGCGGACTTACCTTGGGTTATCCCCTGTGGGAAAAAGTCGTCGGATACGTAGGATATCGACTTGCGTTTGATGATATCAAAGATGTTCTGCCTACGGCTGATTGGCGCATTTTAGATCAGGCCGGTGAAACTGTTTCCAGTAATCTGACGCTATCTTTCTCGAGAGACACTACGGATGACTATATTTTTCCCTCCAAAGGCACCAAGACCAATCTCTCCGTAACTCATTCGGGAGGCATATTGGGCGGGGACACCAATTATACTCAATACGGGGCCAGTATCTTCGCCTATCAGCCGCTGCCCCTGGGTGTGGTGTTCAGTGCGAAGGGCCGAATAGGTTATATTCAAGGCCATGAAGGGGTGGAGATTCCCATTTTTAACCGGTACGTTTTGGGCGGGATCAACACCTTGCGGGGTTTCCGGTATGTCGGCCCCACCAACGGGGGAACAAGTGACGTCATCGGCGGCAACACCATGTTGATTTTTAATGCCGAATTGGTATTTCCGTTTATCAAGGATGCCGGCATGAAGATCGCTGCTTTTTATGATGCCGGCAATTCCTGGAATGACAGGCTCTACATCGACGATTTAAGGCAATCCGTTGGTTTAGGGCTGCGCTGGTACTCGCCCATTGGTCCTTTGCGGTTGGAATACGGCCACATTATTGACAGCAGGGGATTAAACGACGATTCCACGGGGCGCTGGGAATTTACGGTTGGCATGTTGATGTAAAATGAAACAGAAAATAATTAACCTAAAAAAGAGAGGAGATTATAAATGAAAAGAAGTATTTATCTTATGGCATTTGCCGCACTGCTGGTTTTTGTCTGGAGTCCCGGTTCTGTCGCCGCAGATAAAATCGGTTTTATAAATTTGCAGGAAATCATGCAGGAATCCATCGCCGGAAAAAAAGCGGCCGATGATTTCAAAAAGTATTATGAAAAAGAAACCCAGAAAATAAAAAACATGGAGACTCAATTGAAAAAAATGAAGGATGAACTGGACAAACAAGGTTCAGTCCTCACACCGGCATCACGCAGCGAAAAGGAAGCCGCTTATCAGAAGCAGATGAGAGATTATCAGTTGCTGGTCAACGATACGAATGAAGAACTCAAAAGGCGCGATCAGGAAATGACCCAAAAACTGATGCCGGGGATCATTAAAGTCATCCGGTCCATTGCTGAAAAAGAAAAATACACCTTGGTGATTGACGTCGCCACCATGCCCATTCCTTATTATGACAAGGGAAGCGATTTTAGCAAAAGGGTTATCGACGAATTCAACAAGGTAAAATAACCGGGTAATGTTGACACAATGAAAATGACGCTGGCGGAGATAGCCGTTTTTCTTGGCGGTACTGTCGTTGGAGCGGAGAATGTCATTATCGAGAACATCCGGTCCATCGACGAAGCAAATGAGGGCGATCTGACATTTGTTGCCAACAAGAAGTATTTCCGGATGCTTAAAGCGACAAAGGCATCGGCTATTCTTGTTTCGTCGCCTGCGTCCATTGAAGACAAAAACCTGATTATTGTCGCCGATCCTTATGCTGCCCTGGGGAAATTGCTGGCGCATTTTTATCCTTTAGAGCACGGCTTCAGGGGGATCAGTCCCGATGCCTATATTGAAAAAGGCGCCGTTGTATCTCCGGAGGCAGTCATCTTCCCGCGGTCGTTTATTGCGGAAGGCGCGAGAATCGGCAAAGGAACCATTATTTATCCGGGTGTTTTCATCGGCAGAAACGCTTCCGTCGGTGAAAATTCGGTATTGTACGCCAATGTGACCGTTTACCACTCCTGCGTTATCGGTGACCGGGTTATTTTGCATTCCGGGGTTGTGGTCGGCGCGGACGGATTCGGTTTTGCGTCTCCCGGAACGGGAAACGTGAAAATTCCTCAGGTCGGCATTGTCCAGATTGATGACGATGTGGAAATAGGCGCCAATACGACGATTGACAGGGCTGCACTCGGAAAAACCTGGATTCAGCGCAACGTTAAAATAGACAATCTGGTCCAGATTGCCCATAATGTTGTGATCGGGGAAAATTCCGTGATTACCGCTCAGGTCGGCATTTCCGGCAGCACCCGGTTGGGCAAAAGCGTCCTGGTCGGCGGGCAGACGGGCATGGTCGGACATCTCAGTATCGGCGATAATGTGATGATAGCGGCGGCTTCGAAAATTCATCGGGATATCAAGTCCGGTGAGATTGTCGGAGGATCGCCGCAAATGCCTTACAAACAATGGCTCCAAGTGGAAGCCTGCCGCGCCAAGCTTCCTGAAATGAGATCGACATTAAAAGATCTTGTGAAAAAAGTTGATGATCTCCGGGGAAAATAAATTTTTTTAAAAGGGTTCGCTCAATGAAAATTCATCCAACGGCGATTATTGCGTCAGACGCGCATCTGGAAGACGGTGTGGAAATAGGTCCCTATAGCATCATCGGGTCTGATGTGAAAATCGGCAAAAATACGGTCATCGGTCCGCACACAGTCATAGACGATTTCACGCACATCGGCGAGAACTGCCGCATTTTTCAGTTTTGTTCCATAGGCGCGCCGCCGCAGGATTTAAAATTCGGCGGGGAAAAGACGCGTGTGGTGATCGGCAACTTTAATACCATCAGGGAGTTTGTTACGATTCACCGCTCCACATTGTCGGATATCGGCGTGACGGTGATGGGCGATCACAATCTTATTATGGCTTACTGCCACGTGGCTCATAATTGCAAATTGGGCGATCATGTGATCATGTCCAACGCGGCGACGCTGGCCGGTCATGTTCATGTGGAGGATTTTGCCATCATCAGCGGCTTGACAGGCGTTCATCAGTTCTGCCGCGTCGGCGCGCACAGCATGATCGGAGGATGTTCCGCAGCCGTGAAAGATATTCCTCCCTATACGATCGCCCAGGGGAATCATGCCAAGCTTTTCGGCTTGAATCTGGTCGGCCTGAAGAGGAGAAATTTCCCCGAGAAAACGATCAAGGCCATCAGCGACGCGTACCGGATTATTTTCCGCTCCAAAATGCTCCTGGAAGATGCGTTGAAAAAAGCGGAAACCGATGTGGAAGACGTGCCGGAAGTGCGTCACTTTATAAAATTCATCAGGGAATCGGAAAGAGGCGTCTGCCGCTGATTATCAAATCATGAAAAAGAAGAAAATAAAAGTCGGGGTCGTCGGAATCGGCCACCTGGGAAACTATCATCTGCAAAAATATCGTCTTTTGGAGGCGTGTGAAATCATTGCGGTAGCGGATGTTTCCGCAGAACGGGCCCAAAAGGCGGCG
>JASEHT010000105.1 GCA_030018675.1 Smithella sp. | reverse complement strand
CGATGAGTACCGGCGTGAAAATATCCGACATCAACTGGGCATGGAATGAAACTATTTTACACGCAGAAAATCAAAATGCGATCCTGGAAATAAAAGAGTTTTATAAAAAATCAGGCTTACCCTTCTGGTGGTGGGTCTATTCGTGTGGACAGTCTCCGGAAACCACAAGAACCCTGCTTGACGCCGGATTACGCTTGTTTGCCAAAGTTCCCTGCATGGCTGCCGATTTGAATGAGTGTTTTTTGGATGACCATCTCCCGGAAAACATCAAAGTCGTCTCTGTGAAAACCCAAAAGGACCTAGACCTATGGAAAGATGTGTCGTTTGATGGATTTGAAATGCCCTCTCATAAAAGAGAACAGTATGGAGCGTTTGTTTCTTCATTTAATCTGGGATTCAATTCTCAACAGAGGCTTTTTCTTGCTTACATTGATGAGACACCTGTGGCGACATCTTTACTTTTTACACATAAGGAAACAGCCGGGATATATTATGTATCGACTCTTCCCGCCTACCGTAATCAAGGATGCGGTCTGAAAATTACTCAGGCTGCGATGCATGCGGCAAAAAATAACGGGTTCAGCGACATCACTTTACAGGCCACACCTCTAGGGGCTAGAGTTTACAGGCGGGCGGGTTTTAAAGAATGTTGCCTGGCTGAAATTTACAAAATTTGATTTTCACATGATATTTCTCGTTTTATAAAAATATGAATTTCTATCCATTAATTCTTTAAATCATCAAAATTAAACAATATTTTATTGACAAAACCAATTCGATTATTATAGTAATTTAGAAATATTTATGTTGGCTAAAGCCATTATTATCAAAAAGCAATACGGAGGTTAGTGGATTGATATGGAAAATAAGAATCGTAAAACTTTTTTCATGTTCTTAATGGCGTTTTTAGTCGCCTTTTTTATTGTATCTTTGGTCGAGGTCTTAAGATCTTCTCTTCTTTCTACCGGAGCGCCTGAAATTCCGACTGCGTCGGCTGTGCCCTTTAATCTTACAACGCCCGCTTCTTTTTCCGATTTGGCAGAACGGATAAAACCGGCAGTAGTGAACATCAGTACGACAAAAACGCTCAAAGGCAGAGGAATGGGCACCCCATTCGGACGTTCTCCGTTTGATGATTTTTTCAGAGATGACTTCTTTAATCGTTTCTTCGGAGACATTCCCCAGCGTGATTTCAAACAGCAAAGCCTGGGTTCCGGTTTCATTATCAGCGATGACGGATATATCTTTACCAACAACCATGTAGTCGAAAATACTGACAAAATTCTAGTTAAAATATCCGATGGGAAAGAATATGAAGCCAAAATCATCGGCACTGATTCAAAAACGGATCTCGCGCTGATCAAAATCAAACCGGAAAACGGCTTACCCACTGTAGAAATCGGTGATTCAGATAGTTTAAAAGTAGGGGAGTGGGTTCTTGCCATCGGTAACCCATTCGGGCTGGAACAAACAGTCACCGCCGGTATTGTCAGCGCCAAAGGGCGCGTGATTGGAGCAGGCGCTTATGACAATTTTATCCAAACGGATGCATCCATCAATCCCGGAAACAGCGGCGGGCCTTTGTTTAATATGCAGGGAAAAGTGATCGGCATCAATACAGCCATCGTCGCGCATGGGCAGGGAATAGGCTTTGCGATACCAATTAATATGGCCAAAACAATTCTGGAGGATTTGAAGACAAAAGGGAAGGTCACCAGGGGATGGCTTGGTATTTCCATTCAGAACATTTCAGATGACATTGCTAAAAGCATGAATTATAAGAACAAAGGAGGTGTATTGGTCTCCGATGTATTCAAGGATGACCCGGCAGATAAGGCTGGCATAAAAGTAGGCGATGTCATTACAGAAATAAACGGAAGGTCTATTAAAGATTCTCAGGATCTGTTATTAACAATCGCATCGTTGCGTGTCGGCGATAAGGCCACTATAAAAGTATGGCGCGACGGGAAAAATTTATCTTTTTCTGTCCTGGTTGCAGAACGCAAAGATAAGCCTGAGATAGCTTTATCCAAGAAATCAGGCGGATTTTTCGGCATGAATGTTCGCGAAATAACTCCGGATATCGCCAAACAGCTTGGCATTAGTCACGACGCCGGAGTCATCGTAGCCGAAGTAGAAGAGGGAAGTCCTGCTGATAATGTAGGCATTCAGCCGCGAGATATCATTCTTCAGGTCAATAGAATCACAATAACTTCATTAAGTCAGTATTCGGCGGAAATGACCAAAGCGGCAGGGAAGAAAAATGTTGTCCTGCTTATAAAACGGGGCAATTCAAATTTCTTTGTCGGCTTAAACTTAGAGTAGTAACTATTATAAATTTCCCGTACAAAGGCAGGCTTAGTATAGCCTGCCTTTTTTTATCTATTTAAAATTAAAGATATTCTTTTTAAATATTTTGAGTTCAATAATAATGAAACAATGTTTCATTATTATCTTGACATTTAAAACAATGTTTCATATTTTAGGTAAAGCCACGTAACTGAAGATGTCATTTGAGAAAAACTTTTATATGATTTTTTTCGGCGTCAGTATATTTTTTATTTTTAAGACGGATGCTTTTCCAGATCCGTGTGTTATTAAAGGAAATCCTCCAGGCTAAAATAGTTTTTTTAAATAGTGCGCCTTCATCTATAATAATGAAGCAAACACCATTTCATAAAAGGAGATCAGCAGATGGAAATTATCAAATATTCAGAAGAGCACAATATATTCAGAGAGTCTTTGAAAAGATTTTTGGAGAGGGAAGTCGTACCGCATATTGAAGAATGGGAAGAAGCTGGCATTGTCCCCAAAAGTGTCTGGAAAAAAATGGGTGATCAGGGCTTCCTCTGTACGAGCGTGCCGGAAGAGTACGGTGGTCTGGCAGCGGACTTTCTCTATTCTGTAATCGTCACCGAAGAAACAACGAAAAGCGGTTTCGCCGGTCTGACGGCTGCATTGCACAGTGACATTGTTGTTCCTTACATAACCGCCTATGCTTCGGAGGAACAAAAACAAAAATATCTTCCGGGCTGCATTTCCGGTGATATCATTACCGCAGTGGCCATGACGGAACCGAACGCAGGAAGCGATCTGGCCGCCATGAAGACGACGGCCGTGCAAGACGGTGATTCCATCGTTCTCAATGGTCAAAAAACCTTCATCAGTAATGGCATTAACTGCGACCTTGTTGTCGTGGCTGCCAAAGATCCTTCTGAAACCAATCCTCATGCCGCCGTGGATCTTTTCCTTGTGGATGCCAAAACTCCCGGCTTTGAGAAAGGCAAACAAATAAAAAAAATCGGCTGGCATAGTCAGGATACCGCGGAAATGTATTTTACCGACTGCCGGATTCCCAAAGAAAACAGAATGGGAGAAAAGGGAACTGGTTTCTTAAAATTGATGGAAAAACTTCAACAGGAAAGACTGGTTTGTGCCATCGGTGCCGTGGCGGCGGCGGAATTGATGGTGGAAATGACGATCAAATATTGTAAAGAAAGAACCGCTTTCGGGAAACCTCTTTCCAAATTTCAGCACACGCAGTTTGAGCTGGTGGAGATGTCCACAGAAGCAAAACTTGGCAGGACTTTTCTGGATAAACTGATTATGGATCACTTAGAAG
Organism: Smithella sp.; assembly: GCA_030018675.1. Lineage (GTDB taxonomy): Bacteria > Desulfobacterota > Syntrophia > Syntrophales > Smithellaceae > Smithella. The sequence goes on along the minus strand of JASEHT010000105.1, from coordinate 4,203 downwards.
GCAAAAATGTCGTGGTAGAGGTCTCGATGGCGAAGTACTGGACGACCGATATGGCTTTCAAAGTTGCCGATCGCTGCCTGCAGCTTTTCGGCGGTTACGGCTACTGCGACGAATATCCCATATCGCGTGCCTGGCGTGATATCCGCGTAACCAGAATCTTTGCCGGAACAAATGAAATCATGAAAATGATTGCAGCCCGCTTCATGGGTCTTTAAAGGAGAAATAGATGGCCGGACCGTTGAGCAATTTAAAGATTCTGGATTTTACGACACTTCTGCCCGGGCCTTATGCGACCATGATACTGGCTGATATGGGCGCCGAAGTGCTTCGGGTTCTTTCAGATGCATACCCGGATATGGCTTCATTTCTGCCGCCATTTCTGCCCGAAAGCAACCTGTCCTGCAACCTAGCCTACATGGGAAGGGGGAAACGATGCATGCATTTGAATCTCAAGTCAGTCGGCGCCGTCGAAATAGTTCATAAGCTTATTCAAAAATACGATATCGTCATTGAACAATTCCGTCCCGGTGTCATGGCCAGGTTTGGCTTGAGCTACGAAGACCTTAAATCGGTGAATCCATCATTGATTTATTGCTCTCTGACCGGTTATGGACAGACAGGACCTCTTAAAGGCCGGGCAGGACATGATATAAATTATCTGGCACGTTCCGGGCTAATGGATTACTCCGGGAAAAAAGAGGCAGGACCCTGCCTCACCGGAATGCAAATTGCCGACGTTGCTTCCGGTTCCAACAATTCCGTCATCGGTATACTGGCAGCGGTGATTCATCGCAAAGAAACGGGACAGGGACAGCATATTGACATCTCCATGACAGATGGAGTCATGGCGTTCAACTCCATGATGGCCGCAACATATCTGGCCGGAGCGCCTGAGCCGAAAAGAGAGCAGGAACTCCTTAACGGAGGCTCTCTTTATGATTTCTATGAAACCAACGACGGCCTATACATAAGCTTCGGCGGATTGGAAGCACAATTTTTCGCCAATTTTTGCCGGATAATCGGCCGTGAGGATTTAATTCCTTACGGCGTTATCCCGCCTAATCTGGATCAAGTCAAAAATGATATACGGAACATCTTTTTACAAAAGACAAGGGATCAGTGGGTGGAAATATTTTCTCAGTTGGACGCATGTGTGGAACCCGTGCTGTCGCTTGCGGAAGCGATTGCCGATGAAAATACACGGGCACGAGAAATGGTTTTGGAGTTCACCCTTCCGTCGGGAGAAAAATTGCAACAGATTGCCAACCCCATTAAGTTTTCTAATACGAAACAAGAATATCGCTCCATTGGCTGTATTGCCGGGACTCATACGAAGGAAATTCTTCTGGAAATGGGTTACGCGGAAGAACAAATCAAAAACTATGAAAAGGATGGTGTCTTAAGTTAAAAATTCAATAAACAAGTTTTTCAAATTTCTAATTTAAAAGGAGGGGGACATGGCAGATAAATCAAAAGTAGGAATGGAGTTTCCAACCTACACTTTTGAAGTAGAAAAGGGAAAGATAGCCGAGTTTGCTTTGGCCATCTCTCAGAAAGAAGACAAGAATCAGTTGAATCCCATCTATGTGGACCGGGAAGCAGCAAAAAAGTCCGGCTACAATGACATTATAGCTCCTCCAACTTTCCAGACTTGTTTCCCTCTCTGGGCCGCGGGAGGACTTTTACCATTAATCCAAGCCCTGGGTATAGATCTGATCAGGCTGCTGCACGGCGAAGAGGAATACTATTACTTCGGTGAGATAAATCCTGGCGATATCATGACGGGAAAATCCAAGGTTGTCGAGATGTACGAGAAGGAAAAGAAAGACAAGCCCGGAAAATTTATGGATTTCACGGTTATTGAAACAGAAATCCGCAATCAACGGGGTGATCTTGTTATCAAAACCCGCTCCACGCTTGTTGAAAGATAAAGGAGGGCGCCATGACTAAGAAAATTTATTTCGACGACATTAAAATCGGTGATGCGATGCCGGCTTTCGCATCGGCTCCGATTACGAGGACAAATCTGGTACGTTACGCAGGGGCTTCCGGAGACTTCAATCCCTTACACCACGACGAGACCTTCGTCGCCCTGTTCGGCATGCAACGGGTTATCGCTCAGGGAATGTTCATTATGGGAATAACAAGCAACGCCATCACACAATGGATTGACAATAAGTATTTAAGAAATTTCAAAGTCCGCTTCTCGGGAATGACGGAACCGGCCGATTTGACGGACTTTGAAAACACGAAGACTCGTGCTACAATTACGGTCACGGGTGAGGTTGTAAAAAAATTCGCAGAAGGGGGTGAAAATCTCATACAGTGCGACATCACGGCTATGGATGCCCTGGGAAGTGTCAAGCTGACCGGAAGCTTTATTGCCGCTCTGCCTTCTAAATAAACTATTTTAAGTTATCGACTCTACCTTTTAGACGGTCGGCTGCAGGGAACAGGAAATATCTAATTTTTGGTTACACAGAAAATCTTACAAGACAAAAGGAGGTTTTCACCATGATGGATTTCCCCTTGCTTCTGAGAACTTTTCTCTTGAGGTCTGCAAAATACTTCCCCAAAAAAGAAATCGTTTCTGTTTTTCCCGAATGTGTTCACCGGTATACCTACGCGGATTACTATAAAAGAGTTTGTCAGCTCGCGCACGCGCTCAAGTCTTTGGGAATCAAGCGCGGGGACAGGGTAGCCAGTGTTGCTCTCAACGACCATCGGCATCTGGAACTCTACTTCGGTGTGCCGTGTTATGGCGCGGTTCTCCATACGGTTAATTTCAGACTGCCGATCCATCACCTTGTCTACATCATCAATCATGCCGAAGATAAAATTATCTTTGTCGATGAGGACCTACTCATGTTCGTCGAAATGATCAAAGACCAACTTACGACGGTAAAACACATTGTGGTCCTTTCTCACACCGGCAAGAAACCGGCTTCGGGCATTGAAAACCTCATCATGTACGATGACCTTATCGCGCAGTATCCGGAGGAATATGATTTCCCCTTGGATCTTTCCGAAAAGGATCCTGCCATGATCTGCTATACATCGGCAACTACGGGTGACCCCAAAGGGGTTGTGTATTCCCATCGGGCTCTTGTCCTTCACACATTTGCCGTGGCCGTTACCTTTGGCGCCAGCGAAGCTGACTGCATACTTCATATTGTGCCCATGTTTCATGCCAATGCCTGGTGCGGACCATTTGCCGCGGTGGGAGCTGGCTGCAAGCAGGTACTTCCCGGCCGCGAAGTCATCAACATGGGAAAGCTCTGCCAGACCATTGCGCAGGAAAAGGTCACCTTTACCGCAGGGGTCCCGACCATCTGGATGATGCTTTATGACTATCTTGAAAAAGGCGGCTGGCATGACTTCTCCACGTTGAAAACCATCGCCAGCGGTGGAGCCGCTATTCCCAGGCAGCTTCTCATTGATCTCAACGAGAAATATCATTTCCCGATCAAACAGGCCTATGGATCCACCGAAACGACGCCACTGGCAACAGCGGCAATCCCCAAGAGCTACATGGCCGATTGGCCTGCTGAGAAACTTTATGACGTTAAGACGAGCATCGGCATTATCGCCATGGGTTTAGAGATGAAGATAGTCGGCGATTCCGGAGCTGAGGTGAAAATGGATGGCAAGGAATGGGGGGAAATTTACCTTCGGGGCCCCTGGGTTGCCGACGAGTACTACAAAGACCCGAAGCGTTCCAAGGAGACTTTCATTGATGGTTGGTACCACACCGGCGATATCGGTACCATCGATGAAGAGGGCTACATAAGGCTTGTGGATCGTAAAAAAGACCTCGTAAAAAGTGCCGGTGAATGGATATCCTCCGTGGATTTGGAAAACTTGATTATGTCGCATCCCAACGTGACGGAGGCAGCCATTATCGGCGTACCGCATCCGAAATGGCAGGAAAGGCCGCTGGCCTGTGTGGTGGTTATGCAGGGCCAAAGCCTTTCAGCGAACGAGCTCAAGGAATTCCTCAAGGACAAAGTCAAGGCTTCCTTCTGGATACCGGACGATATTATTTTCCTGAAGGAAATTCCCAAGACCAGCGTCGGCAAATTCAATAAACGTGAGCTGCGCAAGCTCTATTCGGAAAGCAAATTGACGTCTGCGTAACTTGAATTTGTATTGATAACGGCGGATGTTTTAATTTAAATAATTTTGATCCGTTCATAAATGGAT
>JASEHT010000104.1 GCA_030018675.1 Smithella sp. | reverse complement strand
GTGATACTTAATTCCCACGGGATTTAAAACGTATGCTGAAATATTTTGATATTGAATCGGTAAAAATTGCCTGCTGGGTTAATAGCGGCAATCTTGACGCGCACAAGCAAAACCTGTTTTTTATTCACGGCTCCGGCGGCAATCATACCATCTGGTCGCATCAGTACGGCAAGTTTCACAAGCATTATAATATCGTCGCTGTTGATCTTCCCGGACATGGGCAGTCCGCCGGTCAGGGGGAGAATGATATCGCCGCCTATAGCGAATGGATCAAGACTTTGCTTCAATGTCTTCATTTGGACAGAACGGTGCTCGTCGGTCATTCGCTGGGAGCCGCCATTGCCTTGCGATGTGCGATAAGTTATCCCGAACAACTGGCCGGGATTGTCTGTCTGGGCGCAGGATTAAAAATGCCGGTTAATGCTCTCTTCCTTGATTATTTGCAGACCCATCCGCCGGAAATCGCATCCGAAATTGTGGAAATGATCTGCAAATACTCGCTCGCAAAAGAAAATCGTACCCGGTTGGCCGGAGTATTGGGAGACAGCATTGCCCTGGCGAAAACAGATATTATGAATGGCGATCTTCTTGCCTGTAATCGTCTGGATTTAACCGGCGAAGCCGACGCGATCAAAATTCCCACCTTGATTATTTGCGGCGCGGAAGACAAGATGACACCGCCGGATTTGTCCCGCCAGCTTGCCGCACGCATCAGCGGATCGACATTGGAAATGATTGCGGGAGCCGGCCATATGGCGATGATCGAGAAGCCCGTGGAATTGAATAACAGCCTGCGGGAATTTGTCGAATCGTTTGGAGATACTGCTTAGGAAAGCTCAAAATAATAGACGGAGAGGTTTTTTATGTTTGTGTTCGGTAATTTGATTATGGCGCTGGCAAAGGTCATGGATATTGTTTTGACGGTTTTTATGTGGATCATTATTATCCGTGCCCTGATTTCATGGGTGAATCCCGATCCATACAACCAGATTGTCATTGTCCTCTACCGGATCACCGAGCCGATTCTGGCGCCCGTTCGCCGGATGATTCCCCTGCGCAATATCGGGTTGGATTTTTCGCCGATTATCGTTCTGCTCGTCATCATGTTTCTGAAATATTTTCTGGTGGAAACGATGATTCAACTGGCGCAGCGGTTATAATATATTTCGGCAGGGGATTTTCCTGAAAATATCATGCTCAAATTACAAGAGTCGAAAAAAGGTCTGACGTTTGGCATTCATGTCACTCCGCATGCTTCCCGCGCGGAGATTGTCTGTATCCAGGACGGCGTTTTCAAGGTCAGGGTAACCGCGCCGCCCGTGGAGGGAGCCGCCAACCAGGCCTGCATCAAATTGCTGGCAGGAGAACTGGGGCTGAAAAAAAGCCAGGTGGAAATTTTCTCCGGCGCCAAATCGAGAAAAAAAACCGTGATGGTCAAAAACATCGGCAGGACGGATTTGGAGTCGATAATTAATAGTTTTGTAAAGGAAAACAAAGTCGTCGAGCAGGAAAGTTTTCTGGAAAATATATGACGCGATAAAGAGACTCGCCAGGCTTTATGAAAAAAACAAAAAAATCTGAAAATTCTCAAGTAGCGAAAGCCGCCGGCATTGTCGGTGCGGCCACGATGGTGAGCCGTATTTTCGGTTTGCTGCGTGACACGGTCATTGCCGCTCTTTTCGGAGCCAACTGGATGACCGACGCCTTTTGGGTGGCCTTCCGCATTCCCAACATACTCAGGAGGCTTTTAGGCGAAGGGTCGCTCACAGTTTCTTTCATTCCCGTTTTTACGGAATACCTCGAGAAGAAATCCAAGGAGGAAGCCCTTGACCTGGCCTACAATGCGTTTACCGTGCTTTCCATCATTCTGGCTATCATTTCCGTGCTAGGCATTTTGATTTCTCCGGTGATCGTCGGATTGATCGCGCCCGGTTTTATTTCTGAAACCCGGCAATTTAATCTGGCTGTATTTTTAAACCGCCTGATGTTCCCTTACATATTTTTTATATCCCTTGTCGCTTTTTGCATGGGAATTCTGAATTCATTCCGTCATTTCACGGTCCCTGCCCTTTCCCCGGTCATGCTCAATATTGCCATGATTACGGCCGCGTTTACTTTACGGGATTACTTCACCGAACCGATCACCGCCTTGGCGATCGGTGTTTTAATCGGCGGGATACTGCAACTGGCTCTGCAATGGCCTTTTCTGCTGAAGTTCGGAGTCAAATTAAAATTTCGTTTCAACCTGAAACATCCCGGCGTAAAACAAATAGGCTTGTTAATGATTCCCGCCGTTCTAGGCGCCGGTGTTTCCACCATTAATGTTTTTGTCGGAACGATTCTGGCATCTTTGCTTCCTGGGGGATCCGTCACGTATTTATTTTACGCCGACCGGATCATGGAGCTGCCTTTGGGTGTTTTTGCCATTGCCATCGGAACCGCGTCCCTGCCCAGTTTTTCAAAGCACGTGGCCGCGGGGAATATCGATGAGTTGAAATCCGGCATTGCTTTCTCTTTGCAACTCATGTTGTTTTTGACCATTCCGGCCATGGTTGCTCTGATGGCGCTTCATCTGCCGATCATTTCCGTTTTGTTTCAGCGCGGAGCCTTTGAGATTCAGGACGCGATTCATACGGGACAGGCGTTGTTTTGTTACGCGCTGGGACTTTGGGCTTTTTCCGTTTTACGCGTGTTTATCGCCTCTTTTTATTCGCTGCAGGATTCTAAATGGCCGATGAAAGCGGCAATCATCGCGTTGATTGTCAATGTGCTGGCCTGCCTGATATTGATGCAGCCTTTGAAGCATAACGGCATTGCGCTGGCCACTTCGATTGCCGCCACCGTCAATGTGTTTGTTCTGACGTTTGTTCTGAAAAGAAAAATCGGGCGGTTCCTGAATAGAGATTTTTACGTCTCTGTTTTCAAAATCATCCTGTCCTCTGCGGTGATGTTGGGCGCGATCGGATTGATCGAGTATTTTATGCCCTGGGACATTTCTGCCGGTTTTAAAACAAGATTTATTTATCTTTGCGTCACGATCATCGCGGGCGCCGCCGTGTTCTTTACAACGGCATATATTTTGAAAAGCACGGAAATTCAAGCCCTTATCAATGCGATCCGGAAGAGGCTGACCCGTCCATAGCCATGTTTTCATCAGACAAAAGCATTGACTTCAACTTTTCAAAGTGATAGGAAATCTCTTCTTTCAAGACCGTGAGTCTGGAAGATGGACATTAAATTATGTTGGATATTAAATATTTAAGGCAGAACATCGATGTTGTCCGCAAAAAGATGGATGAACGCGGCCAAAAAATAGACTTTGACCGTTTTCTGGAACTGGACGCGAAAAGAAGGGATATTTTGCAGTCCGTCGAAACGTTGCGCAATGAGCGCAACAGCGTTTCCAAGCAGGTCGGCGAACTCAAGAAACAAAAGGCCGATGCTTCCGCGCTGATTGAAAAGATGGGCGAGGTGTCGTCAAAAATAAAGGAATATGATGAGAGCCTGCGTGTGATCGAGGAAGATCTCAACGCCTTTGTGATGATCGTGCCGAATATGCAGCATGAATCGGTTCCGCAGGGGCAGGGATCGGAAGACAATCCGGTTGTCCGCGTTTGGGGTGAAAAACCGGTATTCGATTTCGAACCCAAACAGCACTTTGATCTGGGTGAAAACCTGAACATTCTGGATTTCGCGCGCGGAGCGAAAATCGCCGGAGCGCGATTTACGGTTTATCGCGGAGCGGGCGCTCAACTGGAAAGAGCAATATTCAATTTTATGCTCGATCTGCACACGGAAAAGCACGGTTACACGGAGGTGCTGACGCCGTTCATGGTCAATCAGGAAAGCATGACCGGCACCGGCCAGTTGCCGAAATTTAAGGAAGATCTTTTTAAAATAGAAGGCATGGAATATTATTTGATTCCGACCGCGGAAGTTCCCGTAACCAATATTTACAGGGAGGAAATTCTGGACGAGGAGATGTTGCCGATTCATCTGGTGGCTTTCTCGCCGTGTTTCCGCGCGGAAGCCGGTTCATACGGAAAAGACACGCGCGGACTGATTCGTCAGCATCAGTTTAATAAGGTGGAAATGGTCAAATTTTCCAAGCCGGAAAATTCTTATGATGAACTGGAAGCCTTGACCGCTGACGCGGAAGACGTTCTCAAACGGTTGGGAATTCACTACCGGACGGTTTGCTTATGCACCGCCGATCTGGGTTTTTCCTCGGCTAAAACGTACGATCTGGAAGCGTGGCTGCCCGGTCAGAATGCTTACCGGGAAATTTCCTCGTGCAGTAACTTCGAGGATTTTCAGGCACGGCGGGCGTCCATCCGGTTTCGCAGAAAGGAAAGCGGCAAGGTTGAGTTTCTGCATACGTTAAATGGATCCGGTCTTGCCGTCGGCAGAACGGTGGTGGCGGTGCTGGAAAATTATCAGCAGGCGGACGGCAGCATCGTGATACCGGAAGCGCTGCGTCCATACATGAGAGGTCTTGAACGAATTGTTCCGTAAGATACGGACGCCGTGAAAAAAATATGATGGAGGGATGGCCGAGTGGTCGATGGCGGCGGTCTTGAAAACCGTTGGGTGAAAGCCTCGCGGGTTCGAATCCTGCTCCCTCCGCCAGAAAATAATAACAAGTGGTGAATTTTGCCGCTGTGTTCTAAAGATAGATCGATAACAAAGCGGAGAGATGGCTGAGTGGTCGAAAGCGATCGCCTGCTAAGCGATTGTACGCCCTTCAAAGGTGTACCGCGGGTTCAAATCCCGCTCTCTCCGCCAGTTTTGTAAATCGCGCCCATGGCTCAGCTGGATAGAGCGCCAGACTACGAATCTGGATGTCGCAAGTTCGAATCTTGCTGGGCGCACCAGAAAAAAGGCTTCCTGAATTCAGGAAGCCTTTTTTATTTTACCTTATCAAGAACTGCGTGGAAATTTTAAAAAACGTGGCAGGTCGCGACGCTATGGTTTAATTCCTCTTTTCTTCAGTTCCATGAGCACATCGATTCTGCGCGCCCTTAAGTCATCGGCGGTATAGCCTGATCCTCCCGTGCTGACACCCGCGCCGCCGCCGACACTCCGGCCAAAACCACCGACACCGATGCCGAATTGCGGACCCGACGATTTTTCTTGTTTTTCGATTTCATCATTCAACGTGTAATAATAGCGAAGAAGATTGTCATTGTTCATCGATTTGTAATCTTCCGCCAGTAAGGCCGTTGACGTTCCTGCACAGCCGGAAATTAACAAATAAGTCACCAGCATCAAGGATAATATGATCATGTTTCTTGCTGTTTTGTTCATATCTTGTCTCCTGTTTGAAATATTGTGTTTGTTCGATTAAATTTTCCAGGACGGCCGATCCGTTTCCTGACTGAAAAGCGTATTCGTATTATAGAGAAATAATTTTCTTTGTCCATGCCGATTTTCAAATAAACGCAAAAAGAAACCCCCTTGAAACTTCATATCTCAAGGGGGTTAAATCTATACGACAGATCATGTGTTGGATAAATTAGATGCTAAACCTCATTTTTTTTTGCGTTTGCTTCCTGATACAACCTCATAATGCAGAGGAAGAGACCCAGGACAAACAAGCCCAGCATGAAGTTGGGAGCGGTTCCCAGTAGCCCGTCGAGCTTGTGACCGACATAGAGAAAAAGGAAAGAAATGACGACCATCGTGAAACCCCAAGCCGAAAGCATGAACACATGTTTCAGATTATTTAACTGTTCGTGTGTTTTGTGCGTTGCCAGCATTGTTCTTTCCTCCTTCCCGGTGTCGTTTTAAAGGCGACTTCTTAGCTAACAAGGGTTTTGACGGTGTCGATCACCGGATTGGTGAACAGCGCCATCAGAATCGTGTACAGAGCGAAGATACCAACCGCTTCACCGATGTACATCTTTTCATATTTGCGTTTCAAAGAAACAAGAATCAGTCCGCCGACAGCCAGGCATCCCAGCTGGAAGAAGGGGAAATTGGCCATGCCTGTTGCTGCGTATTCCGCGAAGCTGAAAGTTGCCGTTAAAAGAACAACTGCTGCTGCGACGATTGTGGTTGCTAATGTTTTTTTCATGATCTGTTACCTCCCGGTAATTTGTTTATTTGCCTTTATTTACTGAAAATTGCGTGCCAACTTTTTCGAATCAAGAAAGTATTCTTATAAGTATATGAATATAAAGATATTTATGACTCATTCCCGGGTGTGTAAGATTATTGTTAATTATTGATTTTGAATGTTTGCTTTAATAAAATGTTAAAACCGATTTAAAGAAATATGAATGATAGCACCAAAGGTGTTTACCGGGAATTCCATTGACAATTTAGATCGAACAGGTTTAAATACATACATAAATCGTATATTTAACCGATTAATTGTTGCCGACCTAGAAAAATTGATGACGATATCAGCAGAAACAAAAAGTCCGGAGAACTATAAAATTTCCTATCAAAGGGAAGGTTCGAATCTTTTGATTCTCCTCAGCGGCGAGTTCAGTCTGAAGAATCTGACAATTTTTAATAAAGATATAAGGAGAAATATTAAGGAGCATAACATTCGCTCTGTCATGGTTGATTTCTCGGAAGTCCGTTATCTGGATAGTGCAGCGGCTCTGGCCATGTCTCAAATTGAAAAAGATGCTGCCGCCGAAAATCTTCAGTGCCGGTTTATCAATCTCAACGATGAAGCTAAGGGGATATTCAGTGTCATCCGCGGAGAGATTCTAGATCTCCAACCTTTAAAATCTTTGCAATCCAAGGAAGGCCTGATAGACAAAATCGGTCAGGCATCTTTATATATCATCAATGATTTCAAAAATTTTGTCACCTTTATCGGCGAACTTGTCGTCGCCTTTTCCCGCATTATGAAACATCCCCGAACACTTCGGGGGAAAGACGTTCTTTTTTATATTCAGAGAGCGGGCGTGGACGGACTGCCCATTGTCGCTCTTATCGGAGGGCTGCTCGGATTAATTATCGCTTTCATGTCTTTTTTACAGTTGAAAATGCTCGGAGCGAATATTTATGTTCCCGCGCTGGTCAGTTTTGCCATGGTCAAAGAGCTGGGCCCCATCATGACGGCAATTCTGGTGGCAGGACGCTCCGGCTCGGCTTTCGCGGCGGAAATCGGCACCATGATGGTCAACGAAGAAGTGGACGCGCTTCAAACCATGGGATTTGACCCGATTCGTTTTCTGGCTGCTCCCAAAGTCCTGGCCACAATCATTGTCGTGCCGATTTTAACGATCTATGCTGATTTTTTCGGCATTCTCGGCGGGATGATCATCGGCGTCACCAGTCTTGACCTGACGGCGAAAACGTATCTGACGCAGTCCATCAAGACCATTGAGGTATTTGATGTTGTCGCCAGTTTGATTAAAGCCGCTGTTTTCGCGGGATTCATAGCGGCGATCGGCTGCCAGAAGGGATTTCAGGTTCGCTCGGGAGCACAGGATGTCGGGAAATTCACAACGTCTGCCGTGGTTACAGCCATTTTTGTCATCGTGGTGGTCGATTCTATTTTTGCCATCATTTTGTATTATATCAAGTGATGTCTAAGGAGCAGAAATTGAATAACGCAGAAAAGAATCCAGTGATCGTTGCTGAAGGGCTGACCGCCCGTTTCGGAGACAATGTTGTGTTTGAAAATGTAAGCTTTCAAATATATAAAGGTGAAGTCTTTGTCATTGTGGGCTCCAGCGGCTGCGGCAAATCAACCTTGTTGAAAATATTGATCGGATTGCAAAAGCCCTATGCCGGCCGGGTTTTTTATAAAGGCGCGGATATTGTCAGCGCGAAGGAGAAGGAACTCAACGAGTACAGAAAAAATATTGGCGTGCTTTTTCAGTCCAGCGCCTTGTTCAGTTCCATGACCCTCAAAGAAAATATCGAGCTTCCCCTGCAGGAATACACCGATCTTGATTCCGCAATGATAGACGCTGTTATTAAAATGAAGCTGGGGATGGTTAATCTGGCGGGATACGAAAACCATTCGCCCGCCGAACTGTCCGGCGGAATGAAAAAAAGAGCCGGCATTGCCCGGGCCATGGCGCTTGACCCGCAGGTGCTTTTTTTCGATGAACTGTCGGCCGGACTCGATCCCGTCACGGCCGTGGAACTGGATGAGTTGATCATTAACACCAATGAAGC
>JASEHT010000103.1 GCA_030018675.1 Smithella sp. | reverse complement strand
AACAAACGTCTTATGGATATTGTCCTGCGGGGCAAGGATCAGCTGGAGGGTTTTGTCCGCAATTTTCTTTTGCTGGCGCGTTCCGTTCCCGCCTCAAGGGAATTGGTCGATATCAACGAAATAGTGGAACAAGTCCTGGAGGGAATAAAGATCAACAAGGAATTTTCAAATAAAATAGCCATTAAGAAAACGCTTTCCCCCAAGGCGGTAGCCTTTGCCAATAAAGAACAGGTTCGTCAGATTATAGTCAACATTGTGATGAATTCCCTTCAGGCCATGGAAGAAGATGGTATCCTTTCCATTGAAACAAAGCAGGTCATCCTCGATGATAACAAAAACTATGCCGAGATTAAAATCAGTGACACAGGATGCGGCATCACCGATGAAGACTTTCATAAAATATTCGAACCTTTTTTTACCAAGAAAGGGAAAGGGATCGGTCTGGGATTAGCTATTGTCAGCCATATCCTTGAGGGTTACAAAGGACGCATAAAAATGGAAAGCGAACCGGGGAAAGGAACGATATGCAGAGTATTTTTACCGGTTGGGCAAGAATGAAGGAAGAACTTTAATCATTTAAATTTATAATCACAGAGGGAGATATGGCAAAGATTTTGATTGTTGACGATGATCAGGGTGTCAGGGAAGTCATGGAAATCATGTTGCAGCAGGAAGGTTACGACGTCACAAGCACGGAAGAGCCGCTCAAAGCGATTGAAATATGTAAGAAAAGAGCGTTTGATTTGATTATTACGGATTTAAAAATGCCCAAAATAAACGGGATAGAATTTCTGAAGTCCATCAAAGACCAGCGTCCGGATGCCATGGTCATTCTTATCACGGCTTACGCATCCGGAGAAACAGCGATAAACGCCATGAAAGAGGGCGCTTATGATTATGTGGAAAAAGGGGAAAACTGGCAGCAGGAACTTAAAAGAGTTGTCAGTTCTGCATTAAAAAAGAAAGGGGTGATTAACGATTCCCCCGGGGAAAATATGAACCAAAACAAAGAGGGAGATAGTTCTTTTTATGGTATGATCGGAACAAACAGAGAAATGATTAAAGTCTTTGCCACGATAAAAAAGGTCGCCGACACTCCCGCCAACATCCTGATATTGGGTGAAAGCGGAACAGGGAAAGAGCTTGTAGCAAGGGCGATTCATGAAAATTCTTCACGTTTAAAAATGCCTTTCAAAGCCATCAACAGCGGCGGGATACCGGAAAATCTGCTGGAGAGTGAACTGTTCGGATATATGAAGGGTTCTTTCACAGGGGCATACGCGGATAAGGCCGGCATTTTTGAAATGGCGCGGGGCGGGACAATTTTTCTGGATGAGATAGGAGATCTGCCGCCGGTTCTTCAGGTCAAACTTCTCCGGGTGGTTCAGGAAAAAACCTTCCGTCGCATCGGTGGCGCCGACGATATTAAGGTTGATGTAAGAATCATTTCCGCAACCAATCAGGATTTGACGGAAAAGGTAAAGAAAGGAGAATTTCGTGAAGATCTTTTTTACCGATTAAACGTCATACCCATTTACCTGCCTCCCCTCAGGGAGAGACGAGACGATGTCCCCCTGTTGATCAATGAATTCATAGACAAATACGCCAGAATGTTCGGTAAAGAAATCAGAAATATCTCTTCTTATGCCATGGAGCTTTTGATGAACTATAATTTCCCCGGTAATATCAGGGAACTGGAAAATATCATCGAGCGCAGCGTTGCGATGGAGACATCCAATATTATTTTGCCGGAAAATCTCACATTTGATACGCCTAAATTTGATATGGAAATAGATGACCGGGGAATCGATCTGAACGAGGAACTGGACCGGATCGAAAAAACGATGATCGAAAAAGCTCTAATAAAATCAAAAGGATCAAAAAAGAAAACGGCGGAATTATTAAAAATCACCTTTGATTCATTGCGACATCGCATTGAAAAGCTCGGAGTAGGGGGGGACTAACATATTATTTAAAGGAACGAATTATTAAAGCAATTTACCTAAAACAGCTTCTTTTTTCTTGACTTTTGGGCTGTATTTGCTTAAGACCGCAGACACAAGAGGTAATATTGAAAATGTTGAAACTAAATTCTTTAAGCACGGCAGTCTTTTTTTTCTTTTTTAGCTTTAGAAATAAAGTCTGCCTGAAGCAATCATGACCATCAGTGAATGGAAATGAACCGTGGGCAGAGACAATAAAGCCCACGGTTTTTTTTTGCCGTTATGAAAGAGGTTGTTTTATAAAAAATTTTTAAAAACGAGGAAGGGGAGGAAGATAAGCAATGAAAAAGAGAATTTTAACAGTTATTTTATCAGCAGTATTTCTAATTGCCGGCGTAGGGATGTCACAGGCGCAGACGATTAAGGTTGGCGCTGCAATCAATCTAACCGGACCGGCCTCAACATGGGGGCAATTTCATGAAAAAGGCCAGCGCGATTATTTCCGTTATGTTAACGAAGTCAAAGGTGGCGTTTACGGTCACAAAATAGAAATGATTACCGTGGATACTGCCTACAAGGTTCCGGAGGCTCAGGCTGCCGTAAACCGATTCGTTCTTCAGGACAAAGTCGATATGATTGCCACATGGAGCGCGGGAGAGGGGTTGGCCGCCAAACCCATTATTCAGCGGTATAAAGTGCCGACGATAAACTACTCAACGAATTGGGAAATATTAGAAAAACCAATCGATTACATGTATCTGCCTTTCGGCAGCTATAAAATGGATTGTTACGCTGTGCTGGAGTACATCAAGGCCATTCATAAAGGCAAGGACGCACCCAAAGTGGGTCTGCTAACTTACAACAACGCTTATGGCCGTTCCATTCACGCGCCCAGCAAAGAATATGCGGCGAAAATCGGCATTAATCTCGTTGCCATCGAGGAATTTCCGCCCCGAACGGTTGACTTAAACACCGAAATGCTTCGTCTCCAGAAAGCGGGAGCGGAATATATTTTCATGCAGATGCTTCCCTCCGCGATTATTACCGCGTTCAGAAGCGCGGACCGAATAAATTATAAGCCGGCATTTCTCGGAACATGGACCTCCACTGATCCCGACTTCTTCAAAATGGGTAAAGGGCTTATCAAGGATCGTCTGGTAATTCAGTTTCCCGGCGGGTTGCCCTCCGATAAATCCAAAGGCATGGACGTGATGAAGGAACTCTGGAAACGATACAAAACCGTGGACAAATTCGACGCATCCTACTGGGAAGGCGTTGTCATCGGCATGATCATGGAAAGAGCTTTCACGCGTGCTTACGAGCAGAGCAAAGCCATCAATCCCACGACCATCAACGCCGCTCTGGAATCATTCAGAAATGAGGATTTCGACGGTATTGTGCCGGCCGTGACTTATACGAAAGATGACCACGGCGCTTCCTTTACCGCCCGTATGGTCAAGGTTAAGGAAAACGGAACGTATATTCCTCTGACAAACTTCTACGTTCCCGGAAAAGACAAGATCCAATTGCTGAAAAAATAAATCCGATCAGTAATTTTTGAAACGCTGTTCGCTAGAATAATTTACAAAAAGGTTTTGCCGATGTCCCTGAGGATTCCGGCAAAACCTGCCATAATGAGGTTTTAATGAAAGCTTTTCGCAGCCGGCCTTCCATCATGATTAACCGGCCGGAAGAAGAAAAAAAAGCTGATCTGGAAATAAAAAATTTACGATTGAGCTTTGGCGGCGTCATTGCCGTTAAGGATGTCGATGTTAATGTCCATACCGGTGAACTGATGGCGATCATCGGCCCGAACGGCGCCGGTAAAACGTCGCTGCTGAATTGTATTACCGGATTTTACAAGGCTCAGCAGGGCGGCATCGTTTTCAACGGCAAAGACATTACCGGCCTGCACACGCATGAGCTGGTCGGCGTGGGAATCGGTAGAACCTTCCAGAACATTGAACTATTCCCGGGTATGACGGTTCTGGCCAATATGACTCTGGCGCGTCACATCCACTGCAATTACAGTTTTTTGAAATCCTTGATTTTCTCTTCATCCGTCAGGCAAGAAGAAATTCGTCACCGTCAGGTTCTGGAAGAGATCATCGATTTTCTGGAAATGCAATCCATCCGGAAACAAACCGTCGGCTCCCTGCCTTATGGAATGCAGAAACGGGTCGAGCTGGGACGTGCGCTGGCTTTGGAACCGAAGCTGCTCGTTCTGGATGAACCTTTCGCGGGCATGAATCTGGAAGAAAAAGAAGATATGGTGCGTTTTCTTCTGGAATTAAACCAGCGTTGGGGATTGACCATGATCCTGGTCGAACATGATATGTCCATTGTGATGAGCATTGCCCAGCGAATTATGGTTTTAAACTTCGGTGAAAAGCTCGGGGAAGGAACGGCGGAGGAAATCAGCGTAAATCCTGAAGTCATCAAGGCTTATCTGGGTGAAGCTGAAGATTTATAATAATCATCAGGGCGAAATATTTTGGGCAAAACAGAAAAAAATACGGCCGATCAAAAATTAACCCTTCCGCAATTGCTGATGGCGAATGCGGAAAATTACGGCGATTCCCAAACGGCAATCCGTGAAAAGGCCTACGGCATCTGGCAGAAATATTCTTGGGCTGATTACGGACGTTATGTGAAAATCACCGCGGCGGGTTTCGCTTCATTGAATCTCAAGCGCGGCGACCATATATGCATGGTCGTGCATAATCATCCGGAATGGCTTTTTTCGGAAATTGCCGCACACAGTTTAGGTGCGACAACGCTTAATTTATTTACATCATCCATCGCTGATGAACTCGCCTTTTCCATCAAAAGAATCAATTCGCCCATCGTTGTCGTTCAGGATCAGGAGCAGGTGGACAAGCTTCTGGAGGTCAAGGAGAAACTGCCCCAGACCAAGAAAATTGTTTATATCGATCCGACCGGTATGACGTCGTATCAGGATGATCCCTGGCTGATCAGCTATGCCGAATTGTTGCAGGAGGGAGAAAAATTCATCCGCGACAATGCCGGTTATATCGAACGGGAAATAGAAAAGGGGAAACCTGAGGATATCGCTGTCATGATTCAGACATCAGGCACCACGGGTTTGCCCAAGCTGGCCATGCTCTCGCATCGGAATCTGATGACGATGGCAAAACAGTGGCAGAATGACCTGAGCATCAAACCGGGAGAGAACTGGCTTTCCATGTCGCCGCCCGCCTGGATTGTTGATCAGATGTGGGGCATGGGCGTGTCGCTGGAAAGCGCCATGGTGATGAATTTTGCGGAAACAGAGGAAACTGTCCTGGAAGATTTCCGCGACATCGGGCCTTCGATGATTATCACGTCGTCGCGGTTCTGGGAAGACATGGCTTCAAGAATCCGCGTGAAAATATCCGATGCCGGCTGGGTGAAGAATAAATTATTTCATCTCGCCGAATCCATCGGCAAAAATGTGGTGGAAAAGCAATCCCACAAACAAAACGTTCCGTTTTATTCGAAAGCTTTAAATCAATTGATGTCCGTGCTGATTTACAGGCCGCTTCTGGATCGGCTAGGCTGTTCACATTTCCGTAGCGCGTTCACGGGAGGGCATCCCATCAGCCCTGATGTCATTCTCTTTTTCCGCGCCATGGGCTTGAATCTAAAACAGTGCTACGGCCTGACAGAATCATGCGGCATATTTCAAATCCAGCCGGATGATGAAGTCAAACTGGAAACCGTGGGTAAACCGCTTTGCATGACCGAAGTGCAAATCGCCGACGATCAGGAAGTGCTGGTGAAATCGGAAGCCAATTTTTCCGGATATCATAACGATTATCAGTCAACGCAGAACGCGTTTGAAAACGGCTGGCTCAAAACCGGCGATGCGGGCTACATCGACGGCGACGGCCATCTTCTGATTATCGGCCGTAAGGAAGACATCATCCGCAACAAGAGCGGCGAGGCGTTTTCTCCGGATTTTATCGAAACCCGTCTGAAATTCAGCCCCTATATCAAAGAGGCCGTCACGTTCGGCGAAGCGCGCCCCTATATCACGGCGATGATTAATATTGACTTGGCTAATGTCGGCAATTGGGCCGAGGATAAAATGATTCCCTATACCACCTACATGGACCTTGCGCAGCAGCAGGCCGTCGAGGAATTGATTCTTAAAGAAGTCACGGCAGTTAATGAACAGCTGCCGGAGGTTATGAAAATTAAAAAGTTCGTTCTCCTCTACAAACTGCTGGACGCGGACGATGAAGAACTGACCCGCACCGGCAAAGTGCGGCGCCGTTTTGTTTACGGCTTGTATCTGAAAATCATCGAGGCGATGTACAATAACCGGAAGAATGTCGAGGTGACCGGCAAGGTCAAATATCGGGATGGAAGAATCGGAGAAATAGAAACAACCATTAATATTATCAACGTGAATTAAGGAATTTTGACATGGAATTTTTTCTGCAATTGTTGGTCAACGGAATTTGTGTGGGACTGCTTTACGGCATTTCCGCGATGGGTTTTGTCATGATTTTCAAATCGTCGAGCGTTCTGAACTTCGCTCACGGGGAACTGCTCGCGCTGGGCGCCTTCTTTTTTCTGTCCCTGGTGACGTGGGCGCAATTACCCGTTTATCTCGCTTTCATCCTGACGATGATCGGTTGTTTCATTCTCGGTTTTCTCATCGAGAAATTCTTTCTACGTCCGTTAATCGGTGAAAAGCTGATTTTCGTCATCATGCTGACCGTGGGGCTGGCGGCCATGTTCAAAGGACTCATTCTGCTGATCTGGGGCGGCAATCTGCATACGTATCCCGAATTTCTTCCGGATTCGATGGCTTTACAATTCGGTGCCATTTATGTCGCGCCGGTTTATTCGGCAACGCTGATCATCAGTATACTTTTCCTGACCGCTTTCGGATTGTTCTTCAAAAAATCCGCACAGGGCATTTACATGCGTTCCGTGGCCGATAATCAGAAAGCGGCGCTTTCGCTGGGCGTTCACGTAAGGCGCGTATTCGCTCTTTCCTGGGCGATTGCCGCTCTCGTCGCGGCGATGAGCGGTATTGTGCTGGGAATCATCAACGGCGTCAATGTTCATGATTTGAGTTCCATCGGTTTGAAAGTATTTCCGGTGGTTATTCTGGGCGGCCTCGACAGTATTGCGGGCGCGATTATCGGCGGCATCATCATCGGACTGCTGGAAACATTCACCGGCGGATATATCAATCCGTCTTTGCGTGATATTGTTCCGTATATTGTCCTGGTGATTATTTTAATGGTCAAACCATACGGGTTGTTCGGTCTGGTGGAAATAGAAAGAGTGTAGGAAGGCGTACGATGAGAAGATTATCATTTCATCCCTGCGGAAATTACCGCGAACATTATGCGCAGGAATTAAATATTTTTGAAACCGATTTCGGCCGCGCGTGCCTGATCGTTTTTCTGGCATTTCTCTTTTTCGTCGCGCCGTTTGTTTTAAGCCCTTACATGCTTTATATCGTGAATTTGATCGGCATCGCAGCAATCGCCACCATCGGCCTCAACATTCTCATCGGTTACACGGGGCTGATTTCACTCGGGCACGGAGCATTTTTCGGCGTCGGCGCTTACGCGGCGGCGATTCTGGCTACAAGACTGGGGCTTGAATTTTACATCGCCATCCCGGCGGCTGGAATTATTACCGCCCTGGTCGGTATGATTTTCGGCATTCCATCAGGAAGACTGAAAGGCCTTTACCTGACCATTGCGACCCTTGCCGGACAATTTATTATCGAGTATGTCCTGATTCAATGGGAAAGTCTCACCAGAGGCACCATGGGAATTACGCTGCCGATACCGAAAATATTAAGTTGGCATATTCAGGGCGACCGGGCTTTCTTCTATCTGATTTTTGTCAGCCTCGTCATGATGACGCTGTTTGCCGTTAATATTATCAGAAGCAAATACGGCAGGGCTTTCATTGCCATCCGCGACAACGATCGCGCCGCGGAAGGGATGGGCATTCCGATTTTCAAATACAAGCTTTTGTCCTTTGGCATCAGTTCATTTTATGCCGGATTTGCCGGCGCTCTCTGGGCTTATTATATGGTCAGCATTACCACGGAACCTTTTAATCTGGGACTCTCCGTCGAATATATCGCCATGGTCATCATCGGCGGAATGGGCAGCATACCGGGCGCGATTTTCGGAGCGACATTCATTACGGTGCTCAATGAATTACTGCGTTATTTTACAGGCGTATTGATGAATATCGGTTTTATTACC
>JASEHT010000102.1 GCA_030018675.1 Smithella sp. | reverse complement strand
CGTTACTCACCCGTGCGCCACTTTACTCATCCACCGAAGCGGACTTTCTCGTACGACTTGCATGTGTTAGGCACGCCGCCAGCGTTTGTTCTGAGCCAGGATCAAACTCTCCAGTTTTAATCCTAGAAGAAAGATTTCTCTTTCTTTTTTCTCGCGTTGTTTATCTCAAATAAAATTTGTTTGGACCCACAAATTCATTTTCCCACTATTCAATTTCCAAAGAGCCTTCTAAAAAAATTTCATGCTTAAAATTTAAGCAAGAAGATTCTTTATGTCAAGAGCATTAAACTCAAGTGTTCAAACAGCTGTAATTGGAGTGTCCGACAACCAAGATTTAAACTATCGGTTAACTAATTGATTACTTCAATTTACATCCAAAAAAGTTCTCTGATGAACAGAAAAGGCTTTCTACTCTCTCTTTATGATTGTGTCAAGAAAAAATTTAACTTTTTTTAAAATATTTTTAAGTTGTTTTTTTCTTTTCTCTTACAGGCACTTACAACGGAACAAATCGACCTGAATTTCTTCCTCTTATTTTATTTTCAAATCAAGGTTAAAAAACCTTTTATCATTTGATGGTACAATACCATTTAATTGCTGTCCGGTCAATACTACTTTTTTATTTTCAAATCGAAAGCATTATGCAATACTATTAATAGACCAGCATCGCTTTCCAACATCCGGGGGAATAATATGAATAAATCTTATATCTTATCTCTTGATCAAGGCACCACCAGTTCGAGGGCCATTCTTTACAACCACAATGGAGACGCCATCAAGGCGATTCAAAAAGAATTCACTCAGATATACCCCAAAGCCGGCTGGGTGGAACACGATCCGATGGAAATCTGGGGATCGCAAAGCGGCGTCGTCAGCGAACTGCTCGCCACAACAGGCATCACACCGGAAGAAATAGCGGCTATGGGTATTACCAATCAGAGGGAAACAACCGTTGTATGGGATAGACAAACCGGAAAGCCCGTTTATAACGCAATCGTCTGGCAGTGCCGCCGCACGGCCTCAATCTGCGATGAGTTAAAATCCCGGGGCATGGAAAATTACATCCGTGAAAATACCGGATTGGTACTGGACGCCTATTTTTCGGGAACGAAAGTCAAGTGGATACTGGATAACGTGGAAGGCGCCAGACAAAAAGCTCGAAACGGCGATTTGCTGTTCGGCACAATCGATAGCTGGTTGATCTGGAATCTGACGCGTGGCAAGGTGCACATAACCGATTACAGCAACGCTTCCCGCACGATGCTTTACAATATTAAAGAACTTCAATGGGATAAAACAATATTAGAAGCACTCGATATTCCCGAATCCATGCTGCCGGAAGTCAAGCCGTCCAGCGCGGTTTACGGACATGCGGATGCCAAATTATTCGGAGCGGAGATACCGATTGCCGGGGATGCGGGAGATCAGCAGGCGGCTCTGTTCGGTCAGGCGTGTTACACACCCGGCATGGTAAAGAACACTTATGGCACCGGCTGTTTCATGCTGATGCTTACCGGAGAGAAAATGGTGCATTCGGCAAACGGACTTTTAACCACGATCGCATGGGGAATCAACAATAAGGTGGAATATGCGCTGGAAGGCAGTATTTTTATTGCCGGAGCCGCCATTCAATGGCTTAGAGATAATCTGAAAGTCATTTACGACTCAAAAGACAGTGAATATTTCGCCTCAAAAGTTGAGGATTCGTTAGGCGTATATGTCGTTCCAGCCTTTGTCGGACTAGGCGCGCCATACTGGGACATGTACGCACGCGGCGCGATTTTGGGATTAACCAGAGGAACCACAAGAAATCACATTATCCGCGCGACCCTGGAATCCATCGCTTATCAGACCCGTGATGTTCTGGAGCTGATGCGGAATGAATGCGGTCTGGATCTCTGCGAATTACGTGTTGATGGCGGCGCCTGCGCCAATGATTTTTTAATGCAATTCCAGTCGGACATTCTGGGCGTACCCGTGGAGAGGCCGGAAAATATTGAAACAACGGCGATGGGCGCGGCTTATCTCGCCGGTCTCGCGGTCGGTTTCTGGAAAGATCAATCGATGATTGCTGAGAGACGTAAAGTCAACCGCAGATTTTCAGCGGGTATGGATGAGGAAAGACGCAAAGGACTTTATGACAACTGGAAGAAGGCTGTCGGGCGCGCAATGCACTGGGAGGCAGAAAAATAATACCAATTCTAAATCAAAGCGCTATCTTTGTTGGCGTCGAAGCCATGCTAATGCATGGTATTTTCGTTTCTTAAGCGAACTTTCGTCGCTTGGGGCCTAGCCCCGCTGAAGCGGGACAGTTCAACTAACGAATTCCAGTTCACTGCGTAACTGGAATTCGAGTTTCACTGCCGCCTCGATATCATCTTTGATTTAAAAATGGTAAAAGACACAGTATGATTAAAACGGATGTTATCATTATCGGCGGAGGGGCAACCGGTTGCGGAATAGCCAGAGACCTGGCTTTGCGCGGCGTGTCTCATTGCCTGGTGGAAAAAGGCGACTTCGCGGCGGGAGCGACCGGCGCCTGTCACGGCCTTCTGCATAGCGGGGGCAGATATGCCGTCACGGATCCGGTGGCGGCCCGGGAATGTTATGAAGAAAATCTCATTCTTCGAAGAATCGGCAGGAAATGTGTTGAACAAACCGGTGGATTGTTCGTGCGCCTGCCCGGTGATTCCAAACGATTTCGTGAAATATTTCTCCGGAAATGCGAAGATGTCGGAATTCCGGTCGAGGCCATTTCATCAACCAAAGCCCTCGAACTGGTTCCTTCCCTTAATCCAGCCATCGAAGAAGCCATCCGGGTTCCCGACTGTTCCATTGATCCTTTCCGGCTCTGCCTTCTGAATATCCGGACTTCAGAGCTTCGCGGGGGAACAATCTTCATCCGCCATAAAGTCACGGAAATCATCAAATCCCACGGCCGCTGTACGGGCATAAAAGTATCGGATCTATCAACAGGCGAAAATAAGGAAATTTACGCCAATATTATTGTCAATGCCACCGGGGCGTGGGCGCATATGATCGCTTCGCTTGCCGGTTCCGAAGTGCCGATGACGCTGGTTAAGGGTTCGCTGGTAATCACCAATCACCGGCTCACCAACATGGTCATCAACCGGCTCAGGCATCCGTCCGACGGGGACATCATCGTACCCAATGAAGCTGTCTGCCTGGCCGGAACCACGTCGCTGGCGATAGATGATCCCGATTTGCTGAATGTCGAATCGCAGGAGGTTGATACCATCATCAGCGAAGCGGGCCGGATGATACCTCATTTCAATCATACCCGTATCATCCGCGCTTTTTCGGGCGTCCGGCCTCTGCTCAAATCAAAGAAGGCGGACAGCCATGAAATATCGCGCGGATTTCAGATTATCGACCACCAGAACGGATTATACAGTATTGTGGGCGGAAAGCTCACCACGTTCCGTCTGATGGCTGAAAAAATGGTGGACGTGGTGATGACCTCCTTGCAGTTGAAACAGTCCTGCGAGACAGCGGAAATACCATTGGATGGTCAAGAGGAATTGAGCGGTTACCCTCTTTCCAAAAGACTGCAGGATATGAAAAATATCGTCTGCGAATGCGAACTTGTCACCCGGCAGGAGGTGGAAAGAATCATCCGTCAAACCGGCACGAGAAACGTGGGAGATATTTCCCACCGGACACGATTGGGCATGGGGCCTTGCCAGGGAGGTTACTGCACGTTCCGCGCTCTGGGCATCATGAATGATATGAGCGTTATATCTCCGGAGCAATCCATGGAGATACTCCGGGTATTCCTGCAGCGTCGTTTCAAAGGCATCAGACCCGCGCTCTGGGGCGATCAACTGCGCGAGGAACAGCTTGTGGAATATATCTATCTGGGCATTCTGTCTATGGAGAAATCCCCATGAGCGTAAACGAATATGATGTCGTCGTTATCGGAGCCGGCGTGGCAGGACTCACTGCAGGAGCTTATCTGGCCGAAAACGGTTTTAAAACCGCTCTTGTCACAGCAGGAGAACCGACCGCTTGTCTTTCCACCGGTTGCATTGATGTCTGCTCCCTGGACACCAATCCCATGGCGGGCATTAAAAATCTTCCTCCCGAGCACCCCTATCATCTTGTTCCGGAAGAAATAGTCAGAGAATCTTTGAACATTTTTAAATCGGCCATGGCCAATACGGGAAATTCTTATGCCGGCTCTCCCGAAGAAAACCGTCCGGTTCTTTCCGCTCTGGGCACCTCGAAAATTTCCTGCTTCTTACCTTCCACCATGGAAGCCGCGCCGCAAAATATGGAGGAAAGCCTGCACATCGTCACCTTCACGGGGCTGAAAGATTTCTATCCCGGATACATCATCTCACGGCGTCCGAATACGAAATTGTCGGAATATGACGCGGGCTCTTCCAACACCATGAGCATCGCTTCACGATTTGAAGAAAAAGATTTCTTCGAGAAATTCATGGTTTGGATGGAAAAATTGATCATTGATGCAGACAAGATTGCATTCCCCGCTGTTTTAGGCATGGCTTCCGCTTCGGATATCGTCAACACCATATCCATCCTTACGGGAAAACCGGTCTTTGAAATACCGACGATTCCGCCTTCCATGCCCGGCAGAAGGCTTTTCAATGCGTTAAAGGAAAATTTTCGCACAAAAGGAGGGTCCATCTACTGGGCCTGGCCCGTGACGGGCATAGAAAAGGCAGGAAAAGAGATTGAAGCCGTGGCAACACATTCGGAAGGAAGGCCTAACAGCATCAACGCCAGGGCTTTCATCCTGGCCACCGGATCTTTCGTGGGCGGGGGCTTGACGGCCACCCGCGAAAGCATTGTTGAAAACGTTTTCAATTTGCCGGTGCACCTTCCCGGACCGCGCGAGACATGGTTCAATGATGATTATTTTTCTCTCAATCACGGCATCGGCCGGGCGGGCATTATCGCAGATTCATCCATGCGACCGGCAGCTTCTCCATGGAAAAACATCTTTGTCTGCGGAAGCATTCTGGGGGAGACACAAGTCCTGAAGAACGGCTGCGGACACGGCCTGGCGCTCGCAACGGCGCTGGCAGCGGCAAAATCGTGCGCGGAGTATCTGAATGATGAACTTTGAACATTGCATACGTTGCACGGTTTGCGTGGAAAATTGTCCCGTGTTCAGGGTGAATTCCGAGTTTCCCGGACCGAAACAGGCGGGGCCGGACGCTCAGCGTTTCCGTTTGGAGCGTGAAAAAGCGGAAGACAGCTGGGTGCTTTTGTGCAGCCAATGCAAACGCTGTGAAATGGCCTGCCCTTCAGGCGTAGAACCGGCCCAAATCATTCTCCGGGCTCAGCAGAGATACGGGAAAGAGCACCCGCAAACCGCGACACATCTGCTTTTTGCCAATAATTATTATTTGAGCGCTCTCGGCTCTTTCACCGCTCCCATCGCCAATCTGATCGCTTCCTCCGGCATCGGAAAACAGTTGCTCCAGAGAATCGGTGTATCCACCTACATACCGTTTCCAAAATTTCTCTTTCGCACCTTGCGCAATGAAAAGAATATGCTGACCGGAGGGAGGAAAAAAGTTGCCTTCTTCTACGGATGCTTCATCAATTTTTACCGTCCCGATATCGGCAGAAAAATCATCCGTCTGCTGGCCTCGATGAATGTGGATGTTGTGCTTCCTCCTCAATGGTGCTGCGGATTACCGGCGCTGGGCAACGGCAATATAACCCTGGCCAGGCACTTTGCGCAAAAAAACGCCGAATCCCTATCGAACTACATAGACGCAGGCTATGATATCGTCTATACCTGCACGTCCTGCGGACTTTGTCTTTTACACGATTATACGGGCATTCTGAAAATACCTCAGGGGAAAAAAATCGCCGAGAACACGTACGACCTTCACGAATACATCATCAAGCTCATGAATGAAGGATACGCCGATCCCGAATTCGGCGCCGTGCCGCTGAAAACAGCTTATCATATCCCTTGTCATCTGCGGGCGCTGGGCATCGGCTATCCTGCGCAAAAACTGATGTCAATGATTCCTGAACTGAAATTTGAAATTATCGATGATGCCTGCTGCGGACTCTCCGGCAGTTACGGCTTCAAGAAGGAAAACGCCTTTACCGCCATTCAAATCGGCAACAGGGCGGTTTCTTTGATTAAAAAAACCGGCATGGATACGATCACCGCCGATTGCGGTTCCTGCCGGATGCAGTTGAGCGGCCTCTCCGGCATGCCCTCTTTCGACCCGGCGGAAATATTATGCGAGTCATTAAGAATTAATGAACTGACCCCTCTAAAAAAACCGAACAATATTTCATAAATCTTTAAATTACCGCCTTGAGAACCTCATTCGATTAACAAGGATTATTTTAAACCCCGCTTCATCACAATGATATCTCAACCTATGATAATGATTAAATATTATAGAATTTTGCCGTAATATATGATAGCTGTAGTCAAAATTTACTTGTTTTACGATAGGGCATAGATTCCATCATCACCCGAAAAAGTTTCAGCACAACGTTAAATCTTGTCGGCATCAGCGCGTAATTTCGGTTACGATGAAGTATAGTCCTCGTGGAGATGAAAACAACCAGGCATGCATAACAAATTAAAATTTCTTATCCCTTCTGTTGCCGATATCATTTTTTCAACATGCTTTCTGATGCTTGCGCTTATCATACCGGAAAAGTTACTTGTTGATTGCGACACAGGGTACCATGTCAGGATCGGCGAACATATCATCGGCACACTGTCAATCCCCCGGTACGATTTTCTTGCCGCAACCATCATCCCTATCGAATATATCGATTTCGAATGGCTTTCTCAGGTCATCATGGCTTTTGTGCACCGTTGTGAAGGGCTTACCGGCTTAGTCATCTTTTTCTCCTTCCTCATAGCCTTTATTTTCTATCTGTTGTTCAAAGTCATTCGAACACAAAAGGGCAATATCATCATCGCCATCCTGATCACCTTTCTGGCGATATCGGCGTCTTCCGTACACTGGTTGGCACGACCACATGTGTTTTCCATGCTGCTTTTCCTGATGTGGTATTACATTCTTGATAGTTATCAATACCGGGATAAAAATTATCTCTATTTACTGCCTGTAATCATGTTTGCCTGGATCAATCTTCACGGCGGATTTATCCTGGGATTTATCCTGACCGGAGCGTATTTTGCCGGCAACCTGTTGAGCGCTCTTTTTTCGGAAAAATCCGAACGGGATCTCCCTATAAAAAAAACAAAAACAATTGCCCTGATTATCCTGATTGCCTTTATCGCGTCTCTGTTGAATCCTTACGGCCTGAAGGGCTTGTTGCATCCGATGACCTCATTGGTTGACGGTTTTATGGTTCATCACATCAGCGAATTTGCGTCACCCAATTTCCACAATGCCACCATGATTCCTTTTGCACTATTCCTTCTTTTCATGATTGCGGTTCTAGGATTTTCAAAGGCACGGTTTAATTTTACAGAAATTTTTATAACGTTAATATTCGCTTATTTTGCACTGTATTCTCTCCGAAACATACCGTTTTTTGTCATTGTCATGGCGCCGATACTGGTCAGGCATGTTGAGAAAATATTATCGAATCGGGATGGGAAACCTGCCAAATTCCTGAAAATGACTGATCATTATGTCTCGTCCTGGGATTCGTTTTCCAGAGGGTATCTCTGGCTTATCCTGCCTGTCATCCCCGTCCTGGGCCTTGCCCTGAACGGAAACATCAAATATTATTTCGATGAAAAAACCAAACCGGTCGCGGCCGTTCAATTTCTGTTAATAGAACCCCTTCAAGGTAATATGTTCAACGATTACGAGTTCGGCGACTATGTTATCTACAGGGCATATCCGAAATATAAAGTCTTTATTGATGGAAGAGCCGATATGTACGGAGAGAGGTTCAGAGAATATTTCGAGATTGATATGATAAAACCGGGATGGGAAAACATATTGGAACAACATAATGTTAACTTTATCTTCTTTCAAAACGACGCCATGTTATCAAAATTCTTGCTCAATGATAAAAGGTGGCATCTCATATACGCAGACCGGGTGGCGAATATTTTTGTAAAAAACACCGCTAAGAATAAATATTTGATTGAGAAATATAAAAACGTCAAGCCGGTTTTAACAGAAAATACGCTTGAAGAAGCGTCGCTGAACGAATTTTCTTAAAACGACGTATCCGGCTGAAAATGCTTTCTCTAATGAAGATAATGAAATGAAC
>JASEHT010000101.1 GCA_030018675.1 Smithella sp. | reverse complement strand
GTTCAAGGAAGAGGCTTTTTATAATCCGCGCATCTCATCGGACCGCAGCATCCGCTCATCCCTGCTTTCGAGAACGGAAGCGATGGACGCGATCATTTTCGCCTTATCGCGTTGAAGCGTGCCGGTTACGGGCAGGTAATTGGACGCGTGGGTTCCGACGAATTTTATATGATCCGCGTGGATGTTTTCGAGCATTTGTTTCATCTCTTCGAGCGTTTCAAACGGATTGAGCATCTCAAACTTCCCTTCCTGGACATGACGGTACAGAACCGTGCCCGGCACTGGCGTGATCGTGAGCGCAGCCAGGTACTGCGGTTGCATTTCATCGCAGATTTTCGCCGTGGCCAGAGCGTGCCGCCTCGAGCCTTCGCCCCGTCCGGCCAGGCCCAAGAGCACCATGGCGGAAAGGTTGATTCCCGCCTCAACCAGATTCTTCCCGGCCTGCAGCATCTGTTCGCTGCTAACGCCCTTTTTTACTTTTTTCAGAAGTTCGTCATCGCCGGTTTCCACGCCGATATACGCTTTAGTCAAACCGGCGGCGCGCAGTGTTTTCAAGTCTTCCATCGTTTTGGACAGGGTGCTTTGCGGGCCGACATAACTGCCCACGTGTCGCAAAGACGGAAAAGTCTGATAAAGTTTTCTAATGATTTTAAGAAGTAATTCCGTATCGAGCGCGATGGCGTCGCCGTCGCACAGAAAAACTTTTTCCTGATCGCCGTAATGCGCTTTGGCCATGGCGATATCTTCCAAGATTTCGGCCAGCGGACGTTCCCTATACTTTTTATCCTTGTACATGCCGCAGAAGGTGCATTGATTATGGGAACAACCGATGGTGCACTGCAGAAGGTAGCTGTTGGCTTCGCTGAACGGCCGGAAAATATTGCCTTCGTATCTCAAAATTCTGTCCTGAACGGTTCGATAATCAAAGAATGCGATGACGGCGATTAATCGGAAAGAAGACGCTCCGCTCCAATCGTCACAGCCGTTGTCTTAATAACCCCCGCCGGTTCATTGGTAAAAATTATCATGAACGGTATCCGTCCGCCCGGAGCAATTTTGTCGTTTGCGTTATTCAAACCTTCGGGACGGAGAAGCATCGTGAAAATTTCCTCTTCGGATAAATTAACCAGTTCCTCATCGGTCAGGATGTTGCCCGCGTAGCTGGCGCTTTCACCCAGAGCCACCGAGTACACGTTCACAATCTCCCCTTTGATCCGCACGCGGGAGAGGGAATAATCGGCGCTGTTGACCGCCGTGCCCTCCAGAACGCCTATTTTCCCGAGCATATAATTGTCGATTCTGCGGTAACGGATGTTCGACAGCCTCACCATCTGGTTGATAAAAGGACCTGTTGTCACGGGTTCGGACACGCCTCTGTATTCGTTGAATTTTTTAACCAGGAGCTCGCTGCTGCCGATCAGCCGATCGCCATATTGCGGCATGATGAAAAAATAGATCACCAGCGGAATCAGCACGATCACCAGGAAAGACCAAAGGGCGACCTTCCATGACTTCCCCGACCCTCCGGCTGAGGTTTTCCTTTCCGGCGTGAAAATAATTTCGGATTCTTCTATTTTCTCGAATTCTTCGACTCTTACAGGCTTTTCCGTTTGTTCGGAAACCGGGGCAAAGTCTTCATCGGGTGTCTGTTCCACGACCGGTTCGATGGCCTCGCCGCCTCGCTTTCTCGCCGCCAGAATTTTGTCGAGCGATCTTCTCCCGTTTTCGTCTCTGTGAAATACGGAAGGCGTCTCTTCCTGCGTTCTGATTTCTTCTTTTTCCGGCAGCGCCTGTTTCTCTTCCGGCAGATCCTGTTTCTCGGAAATAATTTGTTCCGGCTCCTGCTCGAATTTCATGTCCTGTTCCGGCTCCGGGGAGAAATCCGGCACAGCTCTTTGAGCCTTCGGGTTTTCCTGAAAATAAACGTGTCCGCAACGGCTGCAACGCAGCCATACGCCGCTGCCCTGCATAAAAGAATCGTCGAACCGGAATTTTGTCCGGCATTGCTTACATTGAATAATCATTTCTGAACCTCTTTATTTACTGCTTGATAACATAAATATCCGGAGAAAAGCGAAACTGCTCATTGAAATCCAATCCGTAACCGACCACAAAACCGTCTTCTATGGTAAAGCCCACATAATCAGCTTCAAGAGTCACTTTTCTTCTTTTTCTTTTATCCAGGAACACACAAATCTTCATGGACGCCGGATTTCTTTCCTTGAGCCAACCGACAAGATATTGCAGCGTCAGGCCGGTATCCACGATATCTTCTACAATCAAAATATTTTTGTCTTTAATAGACGTTTCAATATCCTTGGTCATGACCACCTTGCCGGAACTCTCGGAACTGGCGCCATAACTTGCCAAACGGGCAAAATCTACCTTGCAGGGAATGCTGATTTCCCGGATTAAATCAGCCATGAAAATAAAAGCTCCCCTGAGAACGCCAATAATAATCAATTCTTTACCCGCGTAATCTTTCGATATCTGATCAGCCAGTTCTTTGACCCGCTTTTCAATTTCAGCGCGGGAGAAAAGGATTTCCCTGGATATTTCATTCATGATAAATTTTTTCTTTCTTACGGATTTGAGTATGACATACACTAGCCAAAGTGACGGTAGTATGTCAATAAAAATTATCCCACGGGCATGAAACTCAAAATCAAGATCCGTCGGAATTTGTTTCACCACGGCGCTATGCGTCTGGCATAGTTCGCCTTACGCTTAAAACTTCACTTCGTTCGTTTTCAGCTCGGCTCACTATCAGCGAATCTCACTACAAATTTTTCAATGTTGTCCCAGACCATCTTCTCCGCGGCCTCCAGTTGTCCGGCATTTTCAAAGGTTGAGGACAGACTCAGGAAAATAGCATTGAGCGGTGATACGTCACGTCCGAATTTTTCATAATCAATATGACTGATCATATACTGCGATCCGTCAAAATAGTATTTGCCGAGCCGGTTTGTCTCCAGCGAACGGAAAGGCCATTTGATTTTCCATCCGAAATACTCCAGCGCAATATTCTTTAAACGTTCGTTGTCAAACATTTCGGGCTTCAGCGCCTCGCCGATTCGGTCGGCAATCAGCCGGAAATAACAGGTGACCAGATCAATATCCGTGATGCAAAGGCCGTAAAGATACCAGTCGTCGATGATTTTAATCAGAATCCGGGACTCGGCAAGCGGAATAAAATAATGACTCGGGCAGAGATGTCCGGCGCAAAGCTCCTGGCCGTAAAACGAAACATCCCGCATATCAGCTCCTGCATTCTGCTCGGGATGCAGGAGACAGCCGACCTTTTTTTCCTCCCGATCCAGAAACCCGATATACTCGCAGCAGTGAATTACCTCGTACCTTTTCGTAAATTCCTCGGCAGCCAGCGTTTCCCTCGCGTAGGCTTCAACATCCGTCGGATTTTTCACCATGCGCCGGAAACGGTTTGTGCGGTCACGCAACCGCCGGACCAGCGACGGACGGGAGCTATCCGCGTAATTGTAAAGACCGCAGCAGGCGCCGCATGATTTTTTGCCGTCCGGCTGACAAAGAACGAAAATATTGGAATCGGTCATGAAACGGGCATCCTGTTTTCGGCTAAGGAGAAATTATTCAAAGACAACGGTCTTCGATCCGTGAACGAGTATTTTATTTTCCAGATGCAGGCGCAACGCCCTCGCCAGAACGATTCTTTCCAGATCCCTACTCTTCCTCTGTATGTCTCCGACGGCGTCGCGGTGACTGATTTTAATCACATCTTGCGCGATAATCGGCCCTTCATCCAGCTGCTCGGTCACGTAATGAGCCGTCGCGCCGATGATTTTCACGCCGCGGTCGTAGGCCTGCTGATACGGATTGCTGCCGGCAAAAGCGGGCAGGAAAGAATGATGAATGTTGATGATCCGACCGGGATAATATTTCAGAAATTCGCCGCTCAAAACCTGCATGTAACGGGCCAGCACGATAAAATCAATTTTCAGCTCTTCCAGCAGCGCAAGTTCGCTGTCTTCCTGCTGCTTCTTGTTTTTCTGCGTCACGGGAAAGTAGAAATACTTCAGCCCGAACTGCTCCACCAGATCGCGGGCATCTTCATGATTGCTGATCACCGCTTCAATCTCTGCCCCCAGCTCCCCCATATGCCGGCGCAGGAGAAGATCGTGCAGGCAGTGCAGATGTTTGGAGACAAACACGGCTACACGCGGCACGTAATCGGTAAAATGCAAATCCCACTTCATTTTGCACTGTTCGGCCAGCGGAGCAAACGCCGAAAAGATTTCTTCACGCTGAAGCGCGAACCCTTTCAGTTCCCATTCGACCCGCATAAAGAAAAGTTTGTCCGCCTTGGACGTGTACTGGTCGGCGTGCACAATATTGCCGTCATGGCGGAAAATAAAATCGGAAACTTTGGCCACCAGGCCTTTGCTGTCCGCGCAGGACAGCAGTAAAATCGCGTTGACATTTCTCATAAAACCGCTTCACCTTTCCTTGTTTTCAAAGCGTGCTATCTATAAAAGGATTGCCGTTGCAGGTCAAGTCTAAAAATGTTAAGGAATGAGGCAATGATTCGCTGTCATTGAATTTTTGCGAAATGGAAAACAAATGAAACTGATTGAAGAAGTTGAATTATCGAACGGACTGGTCTTAAAAATCTTTGACGCAACCCGTTCCATCGCCAAGGACACGGTCAAGGTGGAAATATCTTTTCAAACCAGAATCGCCCTTGAGGAATCCTATTTCTCCGACGCCGGCGACTACGGGCAAGTGAGAAAATTCATGGGCGATGAACTGACTTATGAACACAAACTGGAGCGGTCTTTTGTGTACATGAAAGAAGAAGATTCGACCCGCACAGAGCTTATCAGCACCTTCAAAAAAAATTCCCTGAACTATCTTTCTTCCCCCGGATTCCCCAGGAAGATGGCGCTTTCCACGCTCAGGGATATCAGGAATAATCCGTATAAATATCAATCCCGTGTCGCTTCGGATCCGGAAGAATAACATCCCCAATTTTTCACCATCAGGAAAAATCAATTATGAGTAATGGCATATTCGATGAACTTTTACCCGGCGCTGAAAAACCCAGCCGCTACATCGGCGCGGAGGTCAACGCCATTCGCCCGGACTTGAAAAACCCGGCGGAGGTTCGTTTTCTGCTGGCCTTTCCCGATACGTACGAGGTCGGCATGTCGCATCTGGGATTTCAGATTTTATATTCCATCATCAACCAAATTCCCTACGCGGCGGCGGAGCGCTGTTACGCGCCCTGGGCCGACCGTGAAAAACAATTGCGCGGCGGCGGGCTGCTCCTGACATCTCTGGAATCGCAGACGTCGCTCTCCGACTTTGACATCGTCGGTTTCTCTCTTCAGTATGAACTCTCCTACACCAACGTTCTGAACATGCTCGATCTGGGAAACGTGCCGCTTTTCCGCAAAGAACGCGGCGACGGACATCCGCTGATTATCGCGGGCGGCCCCTGTTGCTTCAATCCCGCGCCGCTGGTTGATTTTATCGACGCGTTCGTCATCGGTGAGGGAGAGGAAGTCATCGGGGAAATTATCGCGGAAATCAGCGCGGGCAAAAAAAAATCCTTATCCCGAAGCCTTCTTCTTGAACGCCTTGCCGGAATGACCGGCATTTACGTTCCATCGGTGCACGCCCGAAACGCGATCATCCAGGCAAGAAAAATAGCCGATCTCAACGCCTGGAAACATCCGTTAAAACCCGTTGTGCCGCTGATGCAAACGATTCACGACCGGGTCACCCTGGAAATTGCCAGAGGCTGCACCCGGGGCTGCCGTTTCTGCCAGGCGGGAATGATCTGGCGCCCCTACCGCGAAAGGAATACGTCGCAGCTGATGGACATGGCCGACGAAATGCTGGCGGCAACCGGCCACGAAGAGATATCGCTGTTGTCGCTCAGTTCCGGCGATTATAGTTGCCTGGAACCTCTGGTGGTCAATCTCATGAACAAATATCAATCCCGGCGCGTGGCCTTGGCCCTTCCCTCGTTGCGCGTGGAATCCCTGACCGGAAAATTAATGGAAGAAATCAAACGGACGCGCAAAACCAGTTTCACCCTGGCACCCGAGGCGGGAACGGACAAAATGCGCCTGATGATTAACAAAGGAAATACGTCCGAAGATTTGCTTTCCACGGTGGACAAAATATTTGCCGCAGGCTGGAAATCCATTAAACTTTATTTCATGATCGGCCTGCCTCATGAAACCGAGGAAGATCTCGAAGGCATTGTCCATCTGGCTTACGAAGCCCTGCGGGCGGCGAAGCACCGCGGACAGGTGACCGTCAGCCTTTCCACTTTTGTTCCCAAACCGCACACGCCGTTTCAGTGGGCAAGGCAGATTTCGCTTGAAGAAACTTACGAAAGACAGGACTTCATCCGCAAGCGCATCAAGAACCGCAACCTCAGCGTGAAATGGCACGACGCGCGAATGAGTTTTCTGGAGGGTATATTTTCGCGCGGCGATGAAACCGCGGGCAGGCTTCTGGAGACGGCTTTCCGCAAGGGATGCCGGTTGGACGGCTGGTCTGATCATCTGCGTTTTGATCTCTGGCAGGAAGCCATCGCCGAATCGGGCATTCATCCGGAAGACTATCTCCGCGAACGCGGCGTTGACGAAAAATTGCCGTGGGACAACATTGACTGCGGCGTGAGCCGCGAATTTCTGCTCCGGGAAAAACAAAAATCGGAGGCTTGCCTGACCACCGGCGATTGCCGCTTTGAAGAATGCCAGAACTGCGGAACGTGCGACTTTTCGGAGACGAAAAATATCTTTTCGGAAAAAGCAGAAATGAAAGCGGAACCGACGTTGCCGCCGGTTGCCGACGCGGCGTTGTTCAACGAAAAAAAATATCGCTTCACTTTCTCCAAAACCGGACGAGCGGGGTATTTATCTCATCTGGAACTTGCGGCGGCGTTGACCCGCTCTTTGCGTCGCAGCAGCTTTGTTCTTTCCTACACCGCCGGCTTTCATCCCCACCCCAAAATATCCTTCGCGACCGCAACCGCCGTGGGCATGGAAAGCAGACAGGAATACATGGACGTCACCGCGCAGGAATATCTGCCGGATTTGAATTTGCTGCGGGCTGAAATCAACGCGCTGCTTCCCGACGGCATTGAAATCCTGGAAATCAGGAAATTATCCGCCGAAGAAAAAGCCATCGCGCAGGCCTTAAAAGGTTTCGAATACGAACTTCATCTGCCCGATACCATAGATTCTTCGCGCCTGACCGCGATAGCAGGAACCATTGAAAATTTTCTGGCCGCCTCGGTTTTCGAAATTCCCAAAGTGTCCAAAGGCAAGACCTCCATCAAAGACATTCGTCCTTTCGTGCAAAGTCTGATACTGGATAAAGCCGGGAAAAAAATCATCTTTACCGTGCCGCACCTTCAGGAAGGTTCCGCCCGGCCTATAGACATCATCACGCATATTCTGAAATCTGACGCTGACGAATCCCGACGAATCCAAGTCATCCGCACCAAAAGCATCCTTGGTTAATTCACTTATTAATATTTGATTTTATTAGAATATTGTTTTAAAAAGCAACCATCTCCAATACAATTTGTGTGGTTCTTTACGAAATAATTTCAGGAGGGCGGCATGAGGATATCTAGAAACTCAAAAATAAATAGTTTGTTTTGCCAATTCTTTGTGACATTCATTTTATTAATTTTGATCATCTCCACTGGCAACTGTTTTGCCATGTTTGAAGAAAAAGACACCATCAGTAACTTAAGTTTTTCCCATGACGGGAAGAAGGTTGTATTCGACCGCTGCCAAAATGATGGCTGCCAGATACAGGTCTATAATCTGGAAACGGGAGAACTGGCCGCCTACCAATCTCCCAAAAATGAACGCTGGACCATGGGCAAATACTCTTATGACGGCAAGCGCATAACTTTTTCCGTGATACCTAAAAAACCCGAAGGTGGCCTTGATTTGGGCGAAATGCAGATAGCCGTCATGGACGCCGACGGGAAGAACTTCAAAAAAGTCACCACCGGTCCCGGCGCCAAGCTCTATCCCACATTTTCCCATAACGGAAAGAAAATCCTCTATGCCCGTGCGGCGCGTATCAGAGAGAAAGGCGGAACCCCCGCAGCGCAGTATGACGCCTGGGAAGTTGATCTGACAACCGGCCAGCAGACACAACTGACTTTTTTCCAATATTATTACATGAGCAATCTGACCTATTTCCCGGATGATGAGCGGTTTA
>JASEHT010000100.1 GCA_030018675.1 Smithella sp. | reverse complement strand
ATTCATGGCAATTCGGTATCTGGGGGGTTGTTTTCTTTTTCGCGGGACATATTCTGGCCGATTTAAGCTGGTATTCTTTCATCTCAGCCGCTATCGCCAAGGGCAGACATTTTTTCAACGACCGGATCTATCGCGGCATCATCGCTGTTTGCGCCGTCTTTCTGGTTGTATTCGCTTTTTACTTTGCTTTTGCCGGATTTGAAAAATTATTTTCCATTCTCTAGAGCTTGTTTCAGGTCAGCAACGCATGCAAATAACTTTCTTTTTTTCATGTCATCTTATCCATGCACAGGTGATACTTCAAGCATGCCGCCGACGATATCCAGAGAGATCTTGCCCTCTTTTTGAAGAACCTGAATGTTCGTATAGACTTCCGATATGGAAAGAAATATTTCCAGCGGAAGCCTCAATCCGCCGATTTCTGGAAATAGCTTTCTGGCTATTCTGTAGATGTTTTTTTCTCCCGATCGCACCAGCGATAAAACATGACCCTGTCTCTCTGCAAAAGCTTTCTCATACCCGGCGATGATTTTATCCACGTCGGAGACATCCTTTCCGTGCGCTGAATAGATCATGAGCGGCGCAAGCTGTTTTATTATGCCCAATGATTTATAAAATTCATCCTGGCTTGAACGAACTGGAAGCTTTTCTTTTTCATCCAGCATGATAAAGGCGTTCGGCGTAATATGCTCAATGATCGTGTCTCCGCTGAACAGGATTCTGTCTTTCTCCAGAAAAATACAAACCGATCCCTTTGAATGGCCCGGGGTGCAAATGACCTTCGCGCGATAGTGGCCTAACTCCATCTCGTCGCCTTCACGCATAACAATATCGACATCGCAATTGTCCGCCATCTGCTTGAACATAATGAATAACATGCCCAATAAAACCGTCGTGGAAAGCGGAACGCCCATCATCTTGAGAAAATTTTTGTATCTTTTTGTCGAGACTTCCATGCCCTTTTCAATGGCGACGACATCCTCGAAATGAGAAGCGACCTTCGCCCTTCCCGCTTTTACAATTTTTCTTGCCGCGCCGTAATGATCGGGATGCCCATGCGTGACGATAATCCTGTCGATGTCAGAAAATCTGAGACCGTGCTCACCCAAAGCTTTCTTCAGAATCCCCGCCGTTTGAACCATACCGGTGTCAATCAAAGTGTTTTTACTTCCTTTAAAGAGGTACACGTTGACCGGCCCCGGCCTTTTGCCCGGCAGGGGAAGCGTAATTCTGAAAACATCCGGAAATATTTCTCTGCTGAATTTATATGGGTTGGTCAATGCTCATCCCTTTAACAATATTTTTTGACCGGCATCAGTTGATCATGCATTTTTATTGATCGTAATAATATTACCATTAATGATCTCGAAGTATAAGAACAACCATTTTATATGTCAATGAAATATCTATTTTTTTAATTGATCCCATGATTTTCGTGCCAATATATTAATTGACACTGCATAATCATCAGAATATACTCTCGCGCAAAATTACATATCGAAAGAGGTCTTATGCTAGACGAAGCAGCCCATGAATTTGATCGAAGAAATTTCATCAAATACTCCCTCCTCCTTGCTGCAGCCCTTTCCGCACCGTCGCTTCAAGGATGCGCCGTTCCGAAAAAAAATGTTCCGGCTCTTGATTATAAAAATTTACTCCTGATCAAAAACGCCCGCCTGATTGACCTGAACTCCGGGGCAATTGAAGAACCCTGCTGGCTGATCATTGATCGCGGCATAATCCTTGAGAAAGGGAGCGGCGAATTCAAGGATAGTTTCCAGGGGCTTGTTTTTGATTTAAAAGGCCGCTATCTGATTCCGGGTCTGATTGACGCGCATTGTCATTCCACCATCTCTCCCGTTTTTTCCATGAGCATGTTCGATCTGCTCACGCATTCCCGCCAGCAGAAAAACAACTTTATCTTCGCGGTGGAGTCCGGCATTACCACCATGAGAGACATGGGCGCCTTTCCCACGATGCTCCGCATCTTTATTAAAGACATCGAAAAGGGCAATATGCCCGGTCCGCGTGTCGTTTACTGCAATTCCATTCTCAACATTATGGGGGGACATCCGGAAATTCCTCCTTCAGATGTGAATTTTTTCGCCAAGCCTGCCTCCTGGTTCATCGGCATGGTCATGAACAGCTTCAAAAATACGGCCGAAATGGAAGAATACCTGGAAGAAAACGCGAGGGGCGCTTCATTTATAAAACTGACGCTGGACAATAAAACCATCTTCTGTAAAAAGAATAAGGAGATTCCCGTCTATACAAAAGAACATCTCGACATAATCTTTCGTTTTGCCGAGAAAAAAGGACTGCCGGTTTCCGGACATCACCAATACAAATACGGTTTCGACCGGGCCATGGATTATCCTTTCAATTCCATAGAACATATGGTCGGCGATACCATTCTCTCCGACGACGATATTCTGAAAATGGCCAAACGAAAAATCGCCATCGTTCCTACGATGACAGTCGGCCAATCATACCTGATGGAAGAGGCTTTCGATGAACTCCCCGAAAAATACCGCACTCCCGAAATCACCAAAGAATTACAGGTGAGAAAAGAATATTTTGAAAAGGAAACGGCAAAACACTGTGATCCGGTTCTTCACAAGCAGAATCTTGCAGCGCTGAAAGACTATAAGACCATCGGCATTGATCGTCTCTGGGAAAAGAAGAAATTTCTCGTCAATCCCTACGTCTTTTTTAATATGATTCTAAACGGCTCCGAAAACCTCAGAAAAATGAATCAGGCGGGCATTCTGATCGGATGCGGAATTGACGCCGGAATGCCGTTCTGCTACTTCGGCGGAAACTACCGGGAATATGAAATCCTGCAGCGCGCCGGCTTTACCAACCTTGAAGTGCTGCGCTGCGCCACCATCAATAACGCGAAGATTCTGCGACTCGACGATAGAATCGGCTCTCTGGATACGGGCAAATACGCCGATATGGTCGTGCTGGATAAAAATCCGCTGGAAGACATTAAAGCATTAAGAAATCCGCGGCTGGTTTTTAAGCAGGGCGATTTGATGTTTGCCGCAACCAATCCCCGCGCAGACGGAACGATCACAGCGGCCTGATCGGAAACAATCTTTTTTATTATTACTTCAGCAATTAAATATAACAAAAGATGTCATTCCGAATCCCGATAAATCGGGATTCGGAATCTTAATATGTTTGGAACAAGGATTTCTCGTCGCTTCGCTCCTCGAAATGACATGAAAACTAGATAAGTTGGAACGATTAATGTATTGTCGATTATGGGACAATCACTATTTGCTTTTGTTCTGTGAAGAAGGCGGTATCTTGCCGTAATACTGCATAACCGCTCTCAGCAGTGACGCGCTGTGCCCCAACTGAACATGCGCTTCCTGCCGGGTCATGTTCCTTTTTTCTGCGCGCATTTTGTACCCCAGCTTACGAGTCAAATTGGCGATTCTCGCTATTTCACGAGCCAGATCGTTTTCGAAGTTTTCTTTGCTTAATTTTACCGGATACATGTTTTTCGTGATGTTTTCCGGTTCGTCGAATATCGTTTCCTCGACGATACCGTCGTTGGCCAGATGACGTTCCTTGTTGAAATCATCGTAGGCGATATTATGCAGCGGCATGCTCAGATCGCTGATGTAATGCGCACAGTAAATCAGATGATACAAAGCGTATTTTCCCGCCTGACGCGTTTTTTTATAATTACGCAAGGAAGCGATAATCGCTCCGTAAAGATGCCCTTCCGCTTCAAAAAGCGTACGATTATATCGTCCTACCTGACTCAGAACCAGTTGCGGCGTTATTTCAACTTCCGCGTTGTTGTTGAACCAGTGATTGTAAGATTCGACATTACCGGCCTTGATTTTCGCGATGTCCGGCCCGGCACAGTGATACCACATATCCATACCCGCCGCCCTGCAGATGGATAAATGCGTTCTATCATGCCAGGCCGACGCGTCAGCGGCAGACAATAACGCGCATAAAATAATGACAACCCTTAACACTCTGATGTTCATAATCCGGTTTTACCACCCCTTGTTCCACATATCATCGTCGTCGTAAATTTTTTCTTCCTCAGAAGCTTCCTGCGCGTCCTGTTCATAGTCACGGGTTTGCACTTTCGCTTTTTGCTCGAAATATTCCCGGTACCATTCATGTGCGGAAATCATGGACATGACTTCGCTGGTTCCCGTCCAGATGGAAGCGAGACGCACGTCGCGATAAATGCGTTCGATGGGAAAAACATTCGTATAAGCGATTCCGCCCATCACCTGCATCGAATTATGCACGACCTTCTGACACGATTCGGTGATGAATTTCTTGCTTTGCGAAACCATCCGCCTGATTCTGTGCATATCCGCGCCCTCGTCCACCGCCTTTGCTGTAACATAGGCCATGGCGCGTGCCGCATCCAGCAGCATCGCCGCTTCGGCAACCTGAAAGCTTACGCCTTCAAACTGAGCGATGATCTGACCGAAAGCTTTGCGCCTTGCGGTATAATTGGTGGCAATCTCCAGAGCCGGACGCGCCGCGCCGATCGTCATGGAGGCCGTGCCCAGGCGCTCCGGTATCATCATCGTATTGAAAACGGCATAAGCGCCGTTGATTTTTCCCACAACATTTTTCTTCGGAACTTTCACATTACGGAAGATCAGCCGCCCCGTGCCGCCGCCGCGGCATCCCATCAGACCATACAGATATTTGACTTCCACGCCTTCCGTCCGATCCACAATGAAGCAGGTGATGGATTCCTGCGGTTTGGCGGCTTCGGGATTGGTTTTCGCGTAAACCAGGAAATAATCCGCTCCTTCAGCTCCGACGATGAATCGCTTCTGTCCGTTTAACAAAAAATAATCGCCCTTGTCTTCGGCTTTGGTCGTGGCTCCGAAAAAATCCGAACCGCCGCGCGGCTCCGTCAAACATTCCGCCGCGAAAATATCACCCCGCAGGAGCGGCTTGACATACTTTTCTTTCTGTTCATCCGTGCCATGCCGGATAATCGCGTCGCAGACCAGTTCGGCGCCGACGCCGAAAACGCAGGCCATTTCATACCCCAGCGTCCCGATCTCCTCCATCAGCATGCAGGTGGTCACCCAATCCAAATCGCGGCCGCCCCACTGCTTCGGATAACGGCACCCCAGCAGATTGCGCCTGCCGGCTTCCTGCAAAAATTCCTTTGGAAACTTTATTTTGTCCGTATCCATATCCAAAATCATCTGTCGCGGCACCCACTTCACCAAATCCCGCGCTTCATCCCTGATTTTGATTTGCTCTTTAGTCATCATGTAATCAAACATGGCTTTCTCCTTTTTTATGTTTTAAGCCGGATTGCGTTTTTCAATAAACACCCGGACATTATTTCATCCCGTACACAAAATCGCGGTGATTATAACAGAAAAAATGAGGAAACAAAAAATACTTCTATAAAGGTGAAATTATAGTTTTATCCAATAATACCAATATGCGAATGTTCACCAGAATTTCAGTTGAATCATAATCATTCTGTCGAACATTTTATCCGGCAGGATCTTTCTCAGCAACAACATGGTTGTGGCGCCGCGTCCGGCAACGTAACGGGCTTTCGGCCAGCGGGCGTTGATGGCTTTGTAAAGCGTTTTCGCAATCACAACGGGTTTGGAGCCGATGGCATCGAAAAATTTGAGCATCCTGACCTGTTTTGCCGCCAGATCCTTATAAACCGTTTGTCCGGAAACCTTCGCCAGATTATCCCGCGCGATGTTATTCCATTCCGTCTTAATCCCGCCGGGTTCAACCAGAATGACATCAATCCCGAATTGTTGCAGTTCCATGCGCATGCAATCGCTCAATCCTTCAACCGCGAATTTCGAGGAGTGATACCAGCTTCCGTGCGGCTCGGCAATTTTCCCGGCAATGGACGTGATGTTGACAATTTTTCCATAACGTTGTTTTCTCATATGCGGGATAACCAACTGGCTGAGTCTCGCCAGTCCGAACACATTCACCTCGAATTGATATTTTGCCTCCGACATCGGTGTATCCTCGATGGAACCGTACGACCCGTAGCCGGCGTTATTGACCAGCACGTCAATACGTCCTTCATCTTTGATAATCTTTTCCACACCGGCAACCATGGAAGCGTCATCCGCTACATCCATCTTAATAATATATCCGCCTTGTTTTTTAATATCCTCCATCATTTCCAGCCTGCGGGCGGCCGAATAAACGGTATATCCCTTTTTCAGCAGCAATAACGCTGTTTCCTTACCTATTCCTGAAGACGCACCGGTAATCAACACGACCTTTGGCATCGCTACCTCCTCTAATCAGGGCGACCCTGAGCACAAGCATTCTCCCTTTATTCCACGCA
Organism: Smithella sp.; assembly: GCA_030018675.1. Classification (GTDB taxonomy): domain Bacteria; phylum Desulfobacterota; class Syntrophia; order Syntrophales; family Smithellaceae; genus Smithella. Next base: position 1,925 of record JASEHT010000100.1, on the reverse strand, counting down.
TAGCATCATGGAAGCAAAAAGAAGAAGTGTCTGCTTTATTATTTTTTGGCGATAGAAAATAAAATCAAACCTATCCCCAATATAATCAGGGTTACCGGACAGGGAAGCGGAAGTCCAATAGGATTAGGTTTATCCAAAATCATTAAGGTGGAATCTACAATCAGCAAAAAGCCCGCAACCATGAAACATATTTTTGATATTTTTAGCATATTACCCTCCCTTTCATTCGTTTTGTTTTATTCATAAATCCTCTAATGTCAATCTTCCAGTTCCACCCTCGTGGATTCCAGAAAACGGCTCAGAAAATTGAAATAGCTGACGCAAAGAATCAGTTCGGTCGCGCCCCGCGTGCCGTAACGTTCAATGATTTGCGACAGCGCATTGTCGCTGAGCCGGACATCGCGGCTGATTTCGTCGGCCACGCGGCAAAGCAGGTTGCCCTCTTCGTCCAGCGATTTGACAGGGTCCTCGGTGCAAATAATTTGTATTTCCTGATCGCTCACATTGTAATTTTGGGCCAGCGTTACGTGGTGCGTCCATTCATAAACGGCTTTGGTGACATGCGCCACTCTGAGGACGGCAATTTCCCTTTTACGCGGATCGAACTCGCTGAAAAACAAGATCGACTTGGCCAGATCCAGAAAACCTTTTACGCTGGCCGGCGCGTTGGCCATCATGCGGGCCACATTCATGGGAAATGATTCAACCATTGCTCTGACTTCCGGAGCCAGACTTTCCATCTCCGGATACTCAATACGAACATTCATGCTCGCTCCTTTTAAAACTTCAGGCATCTTATGCCGGTCAATTTTTCCAGTTTTCCAAGACTGTGGTAGATGATCCCCGGAGGTTTGACCCCGATGCCTAGAAATCTCATATCAATAAATTCCAGGATAATGCCGGCCTGTTCCACTGAATCCATGTAGGCAAAATCCGTGACTATCGGGAAGGATTTTATTTGTCCCCTCACCCAGGTCTTGCATCCGGCCTGTTCCAGCCTGTTTCTGTAAGCGTCAACGTCGTTAACCAGAAATCCCAGATGCTGCACAACCATGCGGTTTTTTTCATCCACACAGGTTTTATAAAAAGTTGATCCGACGCCCGGCTCCAGCAACTCAATTTCATATCCTTTATAGATGGCCATGCCGAGCTTGCCGCTGAATGTTCTTTTTTCTCCCCGTTCGTCCCAGAATTTGAGCGTATCCGAGGCGATGAAAAAAGGGCCGACACCTTTGGCTTCAAGTTTCACGGCAGCTTTTTCCACATCCGCAACGATAACGCCCAACTGGCGAACTTCCGGGAAATGATGTTTTTTACGGAAATCCCCGGCAATGCGGGATACGGTACCATGAATATTATTATCTTTTAACAAGTCGTCAAAATAAATCATATTCCCCCTTCTCCTTCTCAAGTCAGGCCGTGGCGCGCCATCCAGAGAATCAACTTCTCGCCAAACTTCTTCTTTAATGTGAAGGCCATAAAACGGTAAAACAACTCCGGTGAAAAACGCTTGTCGAGCCAGATAATCCTGGCGGACAATCCCGGCACGACATATAATTTGTTATTATCGATGGCCTTCATGACGCGCCGGGCAATTTCGGAAGCGTTCAAACGTCCTTTTTCAAACGTCGTCTGGGCAAATTCTTTCTGAAAATCATTTTGATAACGCATGGATTTGAGAAGATTCGTTTGAAAGAAAGAAGGGCATGCAACGGAAACACCGATGTTGTAAGGCGCCAACTCGGTTTTGATGGTTTCGGATAAAGCTATGACGGCCGCTTTGGCGACATTGTATGGTCCCATCTGGGGAAGACAGGCAATTCCGGCAATGGAAGCGACATTCACGATATGGCCGCCGCCCTGCTCCTTCATCCGTGGAATAAAATAATGACAACCGTAAATCATTCCCCACATGTCGATATTAA